>NZ_JARVSI010000022.1:0-221745 GCF_030209255.1 Pseudomonas sp. CFBP2511
TTCAGAAGCTTTCAAAGTTTCCTTTGCAACTTCAACCACTTGCGCTTCGATCAACTCTGGGTTGCTCATCAGCGGGAGGCGAATTCTACAGCGTTACAACCGCGTGTCAAACTCTTTTTTCTCACCGCTGTCGATCAATCCAGACCCGACCTCCTTCCTCGCTGACTCTTTTCGTTAAACCCTTGTAAATCATTGATCTACAAGGCTTTTTCGTTTCCGTCTGCGCCGGAAGTGGGGCGAATTATAGACACCTCACAGAGCGCGTCAACCGTTATTTTGAACTTTTATCGACCCTGCCTTCGCAGCACCTCCAAGACGCGGGATTCGCCGAGCAATCATTGGGACTCTCAGTAGCAACAAGATCGCACCTATACCTGCATACAGCGCCCACTCTTTAAGGTCGGCCCTGACAATCCAGAACATATGCAGCAAACCCAGCCCCAGAATGACATAAACAAGCCGGTGCAGCTTTTTCCAACGACTGCCCAGGCGGCGCTGGCTATAACGATTGGAAGTGACCGCCAACGCCAGCAGGCCGAGGAACGCCAGCGCACCCACGATAATATAAGGACGCTTGACCAGCTCCACACCCAACTGCCCCCAATCCAGCCCAAGGATGAACAGCGCATACATCGTCATGTGCAGCACTACATAAGCAAAACACCACAACCCCAGCTGACGACGCACAACGATCCATCCCGGCCAGCCGGTCAGACGCTGCAAAGGCGTCATGGCCAGGGCAATCAGCAGCATCACCAAGGTCGCGAGCCCGAAGTTCTCTACCAGGACCTTTCCAGGATCAGGCCCCAGAGCAAAGATCCATGCCTGATAGAGCCACCAGACCGGCGCAACACAGGCAGCGAGAAAAACAGCCAGACGCCAAAACGGATAGCGCATCAATAGTCCTTCCGCAAATTCATCCCGGCATACAAGGAGCCGACCTCCTCCTCATAGCCGTTGAACATCTTCGTTTCGCGCAGATTCGGGCTGAACAGGCCACTTGGCAAGCGGCGCTCACGGGCCTGGGTCCAGCGCGGGTGGTCGACCATTGGATTGACGTTGGCATAGAAGCCATATTCGTTGGCCGCAATGCTCTGCCATGTCGTCTTAGGCTGCTCGCTGACCAGACTGATACGCACGATGGACTTCACACTCTTGAAGCCATACTTCCACGGCACTACAAGACGCAGCGGCGCGCCGTTCTGATTAGGCAATTCACGCCCGTACATGCCCACCGCAAGAATCGCCAGCGGGTTCATCGCCTCGTCCAGACGTAGCCCTTCTACGTAGGGCCAATCGATCAGGGCGAAATCCGAGCGCTGGCCGGGCATGGACTTGGCGTCTTCGAGCGTTTCAAAGCGGATGTATCTGGCTTTGGAGGTCGGTTCTACCTGCTTGAGCAGTGCCGAGATCGGAAAGCCTATCCAGGGAATCACCATCGACCAGGCTTCGACGCAGCGCAGTCGGTAGATCCGTTCCTCCAACTGATAAGGCTTCATGAAGTCTTCAAGCGCATAGCGGCCCGGCTTGCCGACTTCGCCGTCAATTACCACCGTCCACGGCTCGGTCTTCAAGGAACCAGCATTCTTCGCCGGATCGCCCTTGTCGGTGCCGAATTCATAGAAGTTGTTGTAGTGGGTCGCATCCTTGAACGGCGTGATCGCCTCGTCCTTGACGGTGACCGCCTGCCATTGAGTAGAGGGGAGTTTGTCGGCAAACCAGCCCGGTGCTTTCCCGGCCTCGACATCGGCGTAGCGGGACGCGTCTGCAGCGCTTGCCCAACGTGGCAGCGCCGTGACGGCCAGACCAGCAAGCGAGCTGGCGAGCAATGTACGTCGCGAGAGGTAGATGGATTCAGGCGTGACGTCCGACTCTTTGGAGCCCGACGCAGAAGGAAGCTTGATTAGCATGATGACTCCGCAGCCTAAGGGGAACTGATGCACCAATAGACTACGGAGTATGGTGGAAATTAGATCATTGTGAGGCTTTATGGCGACGCAATAGATACTGAATCGGTCCGGACAGGGCGTAGGCTAGGAATATCAGCAGCAGAATGCGCGGCGGGTCGCTGAATACCACGGCAAACACCAGCACCACGGCCAGAATCGCAACAAAAGGTACGCGCCCTTTCAGGTCCAGTTCCTTGAAGCTGTTGTACTTGATGTTACTGACCATCAGCATGCCGGCTGCAGCGACCAGCAAGGCCACCAGAAACGACAGCTTGGAACCCTGAATCCCGAAATCGCTAAACGCCCAGACCGTACCGGCAACAACACCTGCCGCCGCCGGGCTGGCCAGACCGATGAAGTAGCGCTTGTCAGCCTTGCCGACCTGGGTGTTGAAGCGCGCCAGACGCAACGCCGCGCCGGCCACATAGATGAAGGCGACCATCCAGCCAACCTTGCCCATGTCCCCCAGCGCCCAGCCAAATGCCAGCAGCGCCGGTGCGACACCAAAGGCAACCATGTCGGACAGGGAATCGTACTCGGCGCCAAATGCGCTCTGGGTGTTGGTCATGCGCGCAACGCGACCATCCAGCCCATCGAGGACCATGGCGACGAAGATCGCAATCGCCGCGAACGCGAAATACTTGCTCGCAGCGGCGCTATCACCGGCACTCATCGCGCTTTGCGCGCTCATGGAACTGATGATGGAGTAGAAACCCGCAAACAGATTCGCGGTGGTAAACAGGTTGGGCAGCAGATAGATACCGCGATGCCGGACCTGACGGCCTTCGGCGTCATGCCCTTCTTCTACATGTTCATCGATGGGTAGCAGACTTTCAGCGTCGGAGGCCTTGTTGGGCTCCTCGGGACGTTCGCTCATGGAGATTACCTTGCAACAGCATGAAAAGGTTCGACAGAGGCCTGCCGCGAGGGTTCGCCGGCAAACGATGCAGCTTTATACCAGAGCCTGACACATAACGAAAAAACGCGACCGATTGGCCGCGTTTTTTTGTGAAGCAAAAACTTAGTTCTTGTCTTTGTCGACGATTTTGTTCGCTGCGATCCAAGGCATCATCGAACGCAGTTTCTCGCCGATGACTTCGATGCCGTGCTCAGCGTTGTTACGACGCTTGGCGGTCATCGATGGGTAGCCGGTAGCGCCTTCGGTGATGAACATCTTCGCGTATTCACCGTCCTGGATGCGCTTCAGAGCGTTGCGCATGGCCTGACGGGATTCAGCGTTGATGACCTCAGGGCCAGTCACGTACTCGCCGTACTCGGCATTGTTGGAGATCGAGTAGTTCATGTTGGCGATGCCGCCTTCGTACATGAGGTCAACGATCAGCTTCAGCTCGTGCAGGCACTCGAAGTAAGCCATTTCTGGCGCGTAGCCCGCTTCAACCAGTGTTTCGAAACCGGCTTTGACCAGCTCGACAGTACCGCCACACAGAACAGCCTGCTCGCCGAACAGGTCGGTTTCAGTCTCGTCCTTGAAGGTGGTTTCGATGATGCCGGTACGGCCACCACCAACACCCGAAGCGTAGGACAGAGCAACGTTCTTGGCGTTGCCGGAAGCATCCTGATAAACAGCGATCAGGTCAGGAATACCGCCACCTTTGACGAACTCGGTACGCACGGTGTGGCCTGGAGCCTTCGGCGCGATCATGATCACGTCGAGGTCAGCGCGCGGCACAACCTGGTTGTAGTGAATCGCGAAACCGTGGGAGAACGCCAGTGTTGCGCCTTTTTTCAGGTTCGGCTCAACTTCGTTCTTGTACAACTGGGACTGGAACTCGTCCGGGGTCAGGATCATGACCAGGTCGGCAGCAGCAACGGCGGAAGCGACGTCAGTCACCTTCAGGCCGTGTGCTTCAGCCTTGGCGACAGTGGCCGAACCCTTGCGCAGGCCGACAGTCACGTCAACACCGGAGTCTTTCAGGTTGCACGCTTGAGCGTGGCCCTGCGAACCGTAACCGATGATGGCGACTTTCTTGCCCTGGATGATCGAAAGGTCACAGTCTTTGTCGTAGAAAACTTTCATGGAAATCCCCTGTTATCGTGGCCGTTCGGGCCATTTGCTTAATTGATTTAAATGCTCAGCACTTTGTCGCCACGGGCAATGCCCGTTACGCCACTGCGTACTGTTTCCAGGATAGCGGCGGTGCCGATGGCCTGAATGAAGCTGTCCAGTTTGTCGCTCGTGCCGCTCAGCTGCACGGTGTAGACGCTGGCGGTCACGTCGACGATCTGCCCGCGGAAGATATCCGTGGTGCGTTTGATCTCGGCACGCTGCGCGCCGGTGGCCTTGACCTTGACCAGCATCAGTTCACGCTCGATGTGAGCGCTCTCCGACAGGTCGACCAGCTTGACCACCTCGATGAGTTTGTTGAGGTTCTTGGTGATCTGCTCGATCACCTCATCATGGCCCACGGTGGTCAGCGTCAGACGCGACAGGGTCGGGTCTTCGGTTGGCGCAACCGTCAGGCTCTCGATGTTGTAGTTACGCTGCGAGAACAGACCGACTACACGAGACAACGCGCCCGGTTCGTTTTCCAGCAGTAGCGAAATGATATGGCGCATGATTATGTCCGCTCCGTCTTGCTCAACCACATATCGCGCATGGAGCCGTCCTTGATCTGCATCGGATAGACGTGCTCGCTCACATCGACCTGAATATCAAGGAACACCAGCCGGTCAGTCATGGCAAACGCTTCTTCCATCTTCGGCTTGAGATCTTTCAAATCGGTGATGCGCATGCCGACGTGGCCATAAGCCTCGACCAGCTTGACGAAGTCAGGCAGCGATTCCATGTAGGAATGCGAGTGACGCGCGCCGTAGCTCATGTCCTGCCACTGGCGAACCATGCCCAGCACACCGTTATTGAGCAGAATGATCTTCACCGGCAGGCCATATTGCAGACAGGTCGAAAGCTCCTGAATGTTCATCTGGATGCTGCCTTCACCGGTCACACAGGCAACGTGCTCGTCCGGAAAGCTCAGCTTGACGCCCATCGCCGCCGGGAAGCCAAAGCCCATGGTGCCCAGACCGCCGGAGTTGATCCAGCGGTTCGGCTTGTTGAAACGGTAGTACTGCGCAGCAAACATCTGATGCTGACCCACGTCGGAGGTCACATAGGCATCGCCCTTGGTGACTTCGCACAGTGTTTCGATCACCGCCTGCGGCTTGATGACAGTGCCATCGCCACGGTTGTACGGGAACAGATCGCCGCTACCGCGCCACTCGTCAATCTGTTTCCACCATGCAGCGACCGACGCCTTGTCAGGCGTTTCGCCGATTTCTTTCAGGGTGGCGACCATTTCGGTCAGCACGCTTTCGACAGGGCCGACGATAGGCACGTCAGCCTTGATGGTCTTGGAGATCGACGCAGGGTCAATATCGATGTGGATGATCTTGGCGTTCGGGCAGAACTTGCTCGCGCCATTGATCACCCGGTCATCGAAACGCGCGCCGACAGCCAGAATAACGTCGGTGTGGTGCATCGCAAGGTTGGCGGTATAGCTGCCGTGCATCCCGAGCATGCCGACGAACTGGCGATCGGTGCCGGGATAGCAACCCAGGCCCATCAGGGTGTTGGTCACCGGGGCATTGAGCAGTTGAGCCAGCTCGGTCAGTTGCGCCGAAGCGTTGCCCATGATCACGCCGCCACCGGCATAGATGATAGGACGCTTGGCGGCCAGGAGCATTTCCACAGCCTTGCGGATCTGGCCGGAATGACCGCGGACCGCAGGGCTGTAGGAGCGCAGCTTGGCTTTTTTCGGAAAGACGTATTCGAATTTCTCGGCCGGGTTGGTCATGTCTTTCGGAATATCCACGACCACAGGGCCGGGACGACCGGACTGCGCCAGGTAGAACGCCTTCTTCAGAATTTCCGGAATTTCCGACGGGTGCTTGATCATGAAGCTGTGCTTCACGATCGGCCGGGAGATACCGATCATGTCGGTCTCCTGGAATGCGTCGGTGCCCACCAGGGTGCTCGCTACCTGACCGGACAGAACCACCATCGGAATGGAGTCCATATACGCCGTGGCGATACCGGTAATGGCATTGGTTGCACCAGGGCCGGACGTCACCAGCACCACACCCGCCTTGCCGGTGGCGCGCGCATAGCCGTCGGCCATGTGCGTAGCCGCCTGCTCGTGACGAACAAGGATATGGCTGACGGCCGGTTCTTTGAACAGGGCATCGTAGACATGCAGGAGGGCACCACCCGGGTACCCATAGATGTGCTCAACGCCTTCGTCACGCAAAAAGCGGACGATCATTTCAGCGCCAGATAAAAGCTCCACGTTGTTCACCTCTAAAACGCCAGAATACCGCCCACTCCGGGACGGGTCTTTATAGGTTTACTGCCAGCAGAGCATGAGCGACGGTGGTCGCCGACTACGTCAGCACTGACTGAGCAAGTATTGGGAAGTCCCTGAGTGTTGCGGAACATTCCCACCCAGCGCGAGGTAACGCGTTGCGGGTGTTACAGGTCGGCGCGGGTGTGCGCCTCATGATCTACCGAGAGGGTCTGCTTCTGGCAGTCCTTCTACAGCGAACTTTGGATTGTTGTGATTCCCCCACCTCAAGTCAAGTCATCCGTGAGCTTTCTCGACAGCAAGCCTATGAAATCGCACCATTTCGGACTGAATCGCACCGATATGGTAGTTTTCGGTGTGTGCAAACCTCCAGGGACCCGACATGCATTGGAAGATTCTCGCCGCCGCGCTGGCCATCAGCGCGACCAGCCAGGCCGCCTCGATCTACAAGTGGGTCGACGCGCAGGGCGTGACGCACTTCGATGCCCGGCCGCCGACCGGCCAGCAGGTTCAGGAAATCAACGTGCAGAAGCCGCCACCCGCTTCTGCGCCGAGCAAGCCCGTGGACGATGGCGATGCACAGCAGCGCGCCATCGACCAGAAAGTCAAAAGTCAGGTGAAGGCTCAGGAAGCTAAGCGTGCGGAAAACTGCGAGACCCTGCGCACCAATCTCGCGCAGCTGCAGAATAATCCGCGAGTGCGCGAGCAGGTAGGCGGCGAATCGAAGCGTCTGACGGAAGAAAACCGCAAGACGCGTATCGAAGAAACCGAGAAAGCCATTGGCGAGCTATGTCGCTAGCCGACACGATCAGCGTGCCGCAATAATCAACTGATCGAATCGGGCCAGATGCTGTTGCAGCAACCGGGCCTCGCTCTGGCGTCCGGCATAGACCATCTCGGCCATTTCCAGAATGCCGGATGCATTGGGCAGCGGCAGGTCGTTTTCGAGAATGATCTTCATGCGCGGCAGGAAGATCCATTGCAGCCACTGCGCAAACTCAAGCGTGTCAACGCTGAACGGCTCCTGACTGGCAAGTGCCTGCTCGCTGGGCGGTGTGGCATCCCACCAGCCCAGGGTGCGCAATTCGCGCTCGATCAACAGCAATTGCTCGGCAACTTCAGGTAAGCGTACGTCCATCAGCGAGCCTTTTGACGAGCCAGCGCAGCACCGGCCGCATCACCCTGCTTTTCGCGAGACTGAGCGATCAACCCCCACAGGCTGGCTTGAAGGCTGGCACGCCCATTGGCGTACGTCAGACCGCGACGGGCCAATTGTTCAGCCTGGGCGGCATCGCCCTGAGCCAGACGCACCTGGGCCAGACGATAAAGCACCTGAGGCTCGCGCGGCGCAACACGCTGGGCGCGCTCAAGGCTGGAGGACGCACCGTTGAGGTCGCCGCTGCCTTGCTGTTGCTGCGCCGTGGTCAACAAGGCCAGTACCGGGCCATCAAGCTGTTCGTCTTCAGACAGACCGCCGCCGCTGGACGGGATCCCGGTCGGTGCAGACGCAGCCGGCATGCTGTAGCTGTTATTCACCGGAGCCGGATTGATCGGCGCCTGATTGACAGGCGCTGCGTCGACAGGCGGCGTATTGACGCTGAACGGGGCCTGACTGGCCGGTGCAGAGAAGCTTTCCCCTGCACCCGCACCCGCCGCGCCCGGCACCATCACCACCACGCCATTATCCTGCGGTACAGCTTGCGGCTGTTGCTGAACAGGGGCGGTGCTTCGATAAGTACCGTTGCGCGACGCTGCTGCACGCTCGCTATTGGACACCTTGGAGCTCGAATCCACGACCGGAATCGAGCCACGTTCCACACTGGCGCAGCCGTTCAGCAAGGCCAGTGTCGTTAAAGCTGGAATCCACCATTTATTCACTTGAAAACCTCGATTGCCTAGTTCAACCAACCCTTGACCCAGTCCATCACCTCAGTGGCAGGTGCCGGAGCGCCGCCGCATGTTGCGCCGGGCTGGGGTTCACTGCCGCGAATATACGGCATCTGCACTGCATTCGGGCAGCTGGCGTCCGAACCCTGACCGGTCTGTGCATCGACCCACGCCTGAACGACGTTGTCCGGCATCGCCATGTCGAGCGGCAGCGGGTTGGCCTTGCGCATGAAGCTGGTCCAGACCTGCAAGGCACCGGTAGCGCCGGTAAACGGAGTCTTACCGTTATCGTCGCGACCCATCCACACCACGGCAAGCAGATCCTGACTGAAACCTGCGAACCAGCTGTCGCGCGAGTCATTACTGGTGCCGGTCTTGCCCGCCAGGTTCAGCGAGCTCGGCAATACGCTGTAAACAGATTTGCCCGTGCCTTCACGCATGACCCGCTGCATCGCGTTCTGCACCAGATAAATGGCACCCGGATCGAAACGCTGCTCGATCTTGAACGGATAACGCTTGAGCGGCTCACCTTCGGCAGTCAGCACACTGCGGATGCCACGCATCGGCGTATTGAACCCGCCACTGGCGATGGTCTGATACATAGTGGCGACTTCCATCGGGCTCAAGCCGCCCGCGCCCAGCAGCATCGACGGGTAGGCAGGCCACTCACGGGTCACGCCCAGTTTGGCCAGTGTCTTGAAGACCGTCGGAATGCCCAGCTCAAGACCCAGCTTGGCAGTCGACAGGTTGTAAGAGTGCGCCAGCCCCTGATACAGAAAGATATTGCCATGGGACTTGTGATCGTAGTTCTGCGGCTTCCAGATCTGGCCATCAGCGCCCTTGACCTGAAAGAGTTCGTCGGCAATCCAGCTGGTCAGCGTGTATTGGCTTGGACGCTCCAGCGCCGTCAGGTAAATAGCCGGCTTGACCAGCGAACCAATCGGCCGCACCGCATCGATCGCCCGGTTGAAACCGGAGAAACCCGCCTCGCGACCACCGATCAGCGCCTGCACTTCGCCGGTCTCCGGGTTGGTGACGACCATCCCCGCTTCTACCTCATCGACACCCTTGCGCCCGGCCAGCTTTTTGAACGTGTCGTCCATGGCAGCCTGGGATTTCATCTGCAGAATCGGATCGAAGCTGGTGAAGATCCGCAGCCCTTCTTCGGTCAAGTCTTCGTCGCGGTAGTCTTCGCGTAGCTGGCGCTTGACCAGATCGAGGAAGGCCGGGAACGAGCTGTCAGCCAGCGTGCCGGTTTTGGTCACACCCAGTGGCAATTTCTTGGCCGCCGCCACCACTTCGGGCGTGGCAACGCCTTGCTGCTCAAACAGATCGAGTACAAGGTTGCGGCGCTCCATCGCACGTTCAGGGTTGCGACGTGGATTGTAGAAGGACGGCCCTTTGACCAGCCCGACCAGCATCGCTACCTGGTGAATTTTCAGCTCGGATAGCGGTTGACTGAAGAAATACTGACTGGCCAGACCAAAGCCATGAACTGCGCGCTGACCATCCTGGCCAACGAACACTTCATTGAGATAAGCCTCGAGGATTTCCTGCTTGCTGTAATGAATTTCCAGCAAGACCGCCATCATCGCCTCAGTCAGCTTGCGGCTCAGGCTGCGCTCGTTGGTCAGGTAGAAGTTCTTCACCAACTGTTGAGTCAGCGTACTGCCGCCCTGGCGCATCTGGCCCTGCGAGGTATTGACCCAGATCGCACGGGCAATGGACTTGGGTGACACACCGAAGTGGTGATAAAAATCCCGGTCCTCTACTGCCACCAGCCCGTCGAGCAGATACGGCGGTGCCTGATCAAGCTTGATGAGGATTCGGTCTTCCAGATTTTTCGGGTACAAGCCACCGATCAGCAACGGCTCGAGCCGCGCCACGGCAAGCTTGGCACCGTTGCCGGAAGACAGGTCGGCAACCGAATCGCCAGCGAAACGTACGCGCACCTGCTGTGCTGCGTCCGTGCCCTCGTAGAACTGGAAGCCACGCGTATTAAGATCGACGGTATTGCCATTAACCGCCGCAGCACCTGGGCCATTGGCCACGCTTTCGCGGCGATAACCCAGCGCGTCGAGCTCAATAAGGAAGTCATCGCGGCTCAGCTTCTGCCCGACGAACAGCTCCAGCGGCCGCGCATAAACCTTGGCCGGAATGGTCCAGCGCTTGCCGGAGAATTTCTCCTGAACAATCGCATCAAGGTAGATGGCCAGGCCGCCCAGCAGAACCAGGCCGACAATACCGAGCTTCAACGCCCAGCCCAGCCACTTGTTCAGGCTGCGGGGAGGTTGTTTTTTAGGGGAACGAGAGGTGCGGGATCGAGTCATGGGCGCGGATTATACGCACTTTACCGAGGATCGACAGACGCCCGAGTCAGCGGTTTGCAGCCTTGCGCCAAGCGGCCATAATAGCCGCATCAAGTACTTACATTTTGAACACATTCCTGAAGGATCGTCCGTGAGCCAGTCTTTGATCGCAGCCCTGCAGAACCCTGCCCTCTTCCCTCATCCGGTGGAGAGCTTTCAGGTCATCGAAACGCACATTTCGTGGGTTCTGCTGACGGGTCCCTATGCCTACAAATTCAAAAAGCCGATGAACTTCGGTTTTCTGGATTTCACCACGCTGGCCCTGCGCGAGCATTTCTGCCAGGAAGAGCTACGCCTGAACAAGCGCCTGACCGACGATATGTATCTGGAAGTCCTGCCGATCACCGGCACGGCCCAAGCACCACAACTGGGCGGCGACGGCGAGGTCATCGAGTACGCCCTGAAGATGAAGCAGTTCTCGCAGGACGGCCTGCTGAGCACGTTGCAGGCCAATGGCGAGCTGACCACCGCGCACATCGATGAACTGGCACGCCAGATCGCCGATTTCCACCTCGATTCGCCACATGTCACTGCAGAAAGCGAACTGGGCTCGCCTGACAGCGTCATGGCTCCGGTCGTACAGAACTTTGAGCAGATTCGCCCACTGATCAGCGAAAAATCAGATCTGGAGCAGCTCGATGCCCTGCAGGCGTGGGCCGAGTCGAGCTTTGAGCGCCTCAAGCCACTGCTGGCTCAACGCAAGGCCGATGGATTCATCCGTGAATGCCATGGCGACATCCATTTGGGCAACGCCACGGTGATCGACGGCAAGGTTGTGCTGTTCGACTGCATCGAATTCAACGAGCCGTTCCGCAAGACCGACGTGTATGCCGACATCGGCTTTCTGGCAATGGACCTTGAAGACCGAGGCCTCAAATCGCTTTCCCGCCGCCTTGTCAGCCAGTATCTGGAAGTGACGGGCGACTACGTCGGCCTGGAACTGTTGAATTTCTACAAGGCCTACCGCGCAATGGTCCGTGCCAAGGTGGCTTTGTTCAGCCAGCCTGCTGACGCCGACGGCGTGCAACGCGCGGCAACACTGCGCCAATATCGCAACTACGCCAATCTGGCCGAGAGCTACAGCGCTATCCCTTCGCGGTTTCTGACCATTACTCACGGCGTCTCTGCGGTCGGCAAAAGTCATGTCGCCATGCGCCTGGTGGAATCACTGGGGGCGATCCGCCTGCGTTCGGATATCGAGCGCAAGCGCTTGTTTGCCGAGGGCGGCGAAGACCTGTACGGCGACGAGGCCAGCAGCGCAACCTATGCACGCCTTCATGAACTGGCCGGCAAAACGTTGCGCGCCGGCTTCTCGGTGGTGATCGACGCCACTTACCTCAAGCGTGAGCAACGCGATGCCGCCGCGAAAGTAGCCGAAAACACCGGCGTGCCGTTTCTGATCCTCGATTGCGAAGCACCACAGGCGGTGATTGCCAGTTGGCTTGCGCAGCGTCAGGCGCAGAACAACGACCCTTCCGATGCAACGCTGCAAGTGATCGAGGCTCAACAGGCCAGCCGTGAGCTTCTTTCTGCAGACGAAATTCTGTGCAGCAAGAAAGTGGCGACCAACATTGGCAGCGATCTGGACAGCCTTGTCGACAACCTGCGCCAACGTTTGCCAGGTCTCTGAAACCAACGCATGGCCGTTTAGCGGGTAATGCTTCACGGCCTGACAGTGATGGCGATATACTGGCGCCATAATTCCAACGCAATCACAAGCACGAGGCCATCATGAGCCAGCCCAAACAGATCGACTCACCCCTTTATATGCTGCTGCGCCAGGATGATGTCGAAGGTTTCAATCAGGAAAAACCGCGAACCGGCACGATCGACATGACCGGCGGCGACTTTCGAGGGCTGGACCTGCGCGCGCTGGACACAACAGGTATCGATTTCACCGACGCCTACTTTCGCTCCGCCGACCTTCGCGGCCTGGACTTGCGCCATATCCCGATGGAAGGTGCAAGCATCGCCCACGCACAGATCTCCGGCGTATTCTTCCCGGCCGAGCTCTCGGCTGACGAGATACTGATGTCGGTAAACTTCGGGACGCGCCTGCGCTATCGCAGCCACTGAAACTGAAACCGTAAAAACGTTGCAGCCTGCATGCGCAAAGCATGACGGGCTGGCGATGTGTTGCTGATCACCACCCCTCTTGCTTCCTGCATCCCTTCTGAATGTGCAGCCTCTGCGCTTTGTCAGCCGCCTGCGGCGCCACCCGTTTGTGTCAATTGCAGCTCAAGGCCAGTCAACCGCCAGCACGCCGAAGCCGTCCAAAAGAAATGTTGACTTACAAATGAGAATCGTTATGATTATCACATCCGGTCGCGAGACTGGACGGTAACTGAAAGACCTTGGTTCGGACTTTCAGATTATCTCCTCATCAGGCTAATCACGGTTTTTGACCCGGCTCTTTGCCGGGTCTTTTTTTGCCTGTCTGAAAAGCGACCAAACCCTCAAAAGCCGCTGCTGCTAGCTTCGAGCAGGCCCAGCCTTGCCAGCAAATCGTCCAGCAAACTGGAGCCACCCAGCCGCACCCGCCTGATATTGACCCACTGCGGCCCGAAACGGCCACGGGCCATAGCCATGTACGCGCGCGCCTCTTCAAAGGTGCGAAGCCCGCCCGCGACTTTGAGCCCGGCCTGCCCGCCGACATCAGCCAGGGCTCCCAGCATGATCCGTGCAGCCTGTGGCGTGACATGAACGGCTGCCTTGCCGGTGCTGGTCTTGATGAAGTCAGCGCCCGACGCAATCGCATCGCGACAGGCGTCGAGGATCATTTGTGAGTCACGCAGGTCACCGGTTTCAAGCGTCGCCGTCAACGTTGCGCGTCCGCTGCATAACTTCGCACAGGTAGCGAGCAATTCCATACCGGTCTGCCGGTCACCGCCCAGCAGCGCGCGGAACGGATAGACAACATCGATTTCGTCAGCCCCGGACATCAGGGCTGAGCGCACCTCGGAGGCCACCAAATCGACGTTGCTGCCGCCATGCGGGAAGTTGACGACGGCCACCACTTTTATATCCCTCGCGTACATGCGGTCCAGGGTCGTTCGCGCCAGGCACACGAAGCGCTGCTGGACACAAACGGCAGCGACAGGTCCCACGGGCGTCCACGCGCGCTGGCAGACACCGACAATACGCTGCTCGGTATCATCGATATTGAGGGCGAACAGCTCCAGCAACTCTATGGCCTTGCGCGCCAGTCGCTCATCATCTGCCGTCAGTTCTTTCATGTAATCGCGCTCCTTAAACCATGAGCGGGACGATATAGGGCTTGGCGCGCCAACAAGCGCCGGCCGGTCACTGCGGGAAGAGAGCTACGCAAATACCGGAAACGTCCGACTCCGCTCGGATTAGGCAATGCGCATGATGCGCTTGCGCGCAGCAGCCCGCATAAGCTGTCAAACTGAGCGGGCCGAGCACCGGCCGTAAAAAACATCTGGAGGCGTCTTGAAATTCCTTTGCGCATCGAGTCACCTGCCCGAAGCCCGGAGCAGAGGTTTCGAGCTGGGTGAACACAAGCTGTTGGCGGTACGTCGCTTGGGAACAGTGTTCATCTACAAAAACCGCTGCCCACACCGAGGCATTGCGCTGGAATGGCAGCCAGACCAGTTTCTGGACAGCAGCGCGAGCCTGATCCAGTGCGCCATGCACGGGGCGCTGTTTTTGATCGAAAGCGGCGAATGCGTAGCAGGGCCTTGCGAAGGTCAATCATTGACCGCGCTGGAATGCCGCGAGGATGGCGAGGGAATCTGGGCATCGCTGCCCGACGACGATAACTGACAGACCATGCCGCGCCCTCGCCTCAATCCGGCCAGTGCACCTCGAGACGCCGGTCGATATATACCGCTTCTGGCGTCAACTGCACCCCATACGCGAGGATCTGCACGCCGGCATCGACCGCTTCGCGTAGTGCAGCGGCGTACGCCGGGTCGATCTCTTTGGCCGGGCGCACAGCCTCTATGCCCGTGAGATTGACGCAGTACAGCAACACCGCTCGCACGCCTTCACGGGCCAGCGTAGCCAGTTCGCGAAGGTGCCGCGCCCCACGCTGGGTGACCGCGTCGGGAAACGCTGCCACCGCAGAGTCGGCGAAACCCAGGGTCACACTTTTTACCTCCAGGTACAGGTAGCCGTCCGGGTATTCCAGACGAAAGTCCACACGGCTTTTTTCCTGCCCGTAGGCCACCTCACGCTTGAGCGCTGTAAACCCCTCAAGTTCGCGGATCACCCCGGCGC
The DNA here is from genome assembly GCF_030209255.1 of Pseudomonas sp. CFBP2511. Taxonomy (NCBI): domain Bacteria; kingdom Pseudomonadati; phylum Pseudomonadota; class Gammaproteobacteria; order Pseudomonadales; family Pseudomonadaceae; genus Pseudomonas; species Pseudomonas sp. CFBP2511. The sequence continues at coordinate 14,767 of NZ_JARVSI010000022.1, forward strand.
GCAATGCTTCTTCGACCAGCGTATTGGCCCGTCCGGTATTGATACAGGCCAAGCGGCCTTGCGGCGTCTCGCTGATTTCCCAAGTGCCCGGCAGCTTGCGCTTGGGGTCATTGGAGCGACTGAACCATACCCGCCCACCGGGCATCATGCAGTTGAGCATCGAGCCGGTGTTGGGGCAGTGAATGGTCAGCAACTCACCGCTGTCGGTTTCGATATCAGCCAGAAAGCGCTTGTAGCGCACCAGCAGGCGACCCTGTTCGAGCTCTGGGAAAAAACGCATCAGGCCCTCCAGCTACGCAAGCCACGAGCAATTCGCTCAACCGCCTGCTCCAGGCGTGGCAGGCTTTGCGTGTAAGCGAACCGTACATGATGCCCCGCCTGGAAACGGCCAAAGTCCAGACCGGGCGTAAAGGCGACGTGCTCGGTTTCCAGAAAATGTTTGCAGAACGCGAAGGCATCGCCGCCAAATGCTGAAATATCGGCATACAAATAGAACGCCCCTTCTGGCTCGACGGCAATGCCGAAACCCAGTTCCCGCAGGGCTGGCAGAAGAAAATCCCGACGACGACCGAATTCGGCGCGGCGCTGCTCCAGAATCGCCAGCGTCTGCGGCTCGAAACACGCTAGCGCGGCATATTGCGCCATGCTAGGAGCACTGATGTAGAGGTTCTGCGCCAGTTTTTCGAGATCGGCCACCGCCTCCGGTGGCGCAACCAGCCACCCCAGGCGCCAGCCAGTCATGCCGAAATATTTTGAAAAGCTATTAAGGACGAACGCTTCGTTGTCCACCTCCAGCACGCTGCTGGCGTCCACACCATAGGTCAGGCCGTGGTAGATCTCGTCCACCACGAGGTGACCGTTGCGGGCTTTGAGCGCGCTGGACAGCGCCGCCAGTTCATCACGCGTCAACAGGGTGCCGGTGGGGTTGGCGGGCGATGCCACCAATGCGCCCACGCTGTTCGGGTTCCAGTGACTCGCGACCAGCTCGGGGGTCAATTGATAACGTTCCTGCGGGCCGACCGGCACCAGTTGCGCCTCGCCTTCGATCAAGCGCAAAAAGTGTCGATTGCACGGGTAACCCGGATCGGCCAGTAACCAGTGCTTGCCCGGATCGACCAGCAGGCTGCTGGCCAGCAACAGGGCTCCGGAGCCACCCGGCGTGACCAGAATTCGCTGCGGATCGATATCGAGCTGGTAGCGCTGGGCGTAGAACCCGGCAATCGCTTCGCGCAGTTGTGGCAGGCCGCGGGCGGCGGTATAGCGGGTCTTGCCGTCTGCCAGCGCCGCCTGTCCTGCCTTGATGATCGGCTCTGCGGTAGTGAAGTCGGGCTCGCCAATTTCAAGGTGAATGACATCATGACCTGCCGCCTGCAACTCATTGGCACGCGCCAGCAACGCCATGACATGAAAGGGTTCGATGGCGCGACTGCGAGCGCTGTAGGGCTGGGTCATGGGTATTCCTTTATTGGCGCGAGCATCAAAAACATGATTGTCATGACAACGACGCATGATTCTACCTAACCGCCTGCCCGGAGGTGCGTTCACAGGGTGAAAAACCGGTCGTAGAACACTGGATAAAAGAAAGCTACGACGGTCCACAGCAGCTAGAGTTCATTTAAGTGAAGCGCAGATGCGAAATGGCCATCTCGGCGAGCAGACCGGGTCCTCATGCTCGACAACCGGGAGTAGCGCACTCCGATTTGATCTGGTAAGTTCGCCCGCTTGCAGCTGCAGGGCCGACGGGTGTCGGTGATGGAACAATCCTGCGCAATTGATTAGAAGAGTGAGAGGCGGTCCATACATGCCCACCCCAGAAAAGCAACAGAACCATCTAATCGGCGGCTTTGAACCCTATGTAGCGACAAAGGGCGAAGAGTACATGAGCGAGCCCATGCGCGCGCACTTCACCAAGATCCTGAACAAGTGGAAGCAGGACTTGATGCAAGAGGTCGACCGAACGGTGGATCACATGAAGGACGAAGCTGCCAATTTCCCTGATCCGGCCGATCGTGCCAGCCAGGAAGAGGAATTCAGCCTTGAACTCCGTGCCCGTGACCGCGAGCGCAAGCTGATCAAGAAGATCGACAAGACGCTGCAATTGATCAAGGACGAAGAATACGGCTGGTGCGAATCCTGCGGCGTAGAGATCGGCATCCGCCGTCTCGAAGCACGCCCGACTGCCGACCAGTGCGTCGATTGCAAGACCCTTGCTGAAATCAAGGAAAAACAGGTCGGTAAATGACCTGAGGCCTGCCTTGAACCAGAAAAGACGCTTAGGCGTCTTTTTTTGTGCTCGCTCCAGCGTGGATTATCGTACCGACGCCCTGCGTCGCATGCAGTTCTGGACGCTCCGCGTCCGGTCTTGAGCTTGGGATGCCTGAGATTCAGGCTCGACTTGAGTCACCTTTTCGCCCCTCGGCGACCTACTTTGATGGGGCCAAAGTAGGCAAAGCCCCCCGCTCCGTTTCCGGCCCGACTTCGTCGGGTTCCTTCGCCCTGTCACTGATCCGGGGGTCGCCGCAACGGGCCATCCTTGGCCCGGTGCGGCTTGCTCGGCGTCCTGCCTCGCATCCCCCGGATCAGCGACAGGACTCAGCCGTCACTTACGTCGCACTCTGCGTCGTCAGTGCCATCGCGACAGAAAAGCGCTTTTTTATAGGCAGTGACGACGCACAGGGCATGGCGTTGTGTTGCAGCATAACGTGGCGACCCACCGCGTTTCGCTTGCCCACTCAAGCTAGCCACCCGTAACATCCCGCCCATGAAAAAACCGGCCTATATCGGGCGCTTTGCGCCGACTCCCAGTGGTTATCTGCATTTTGGCTCGCTGGTCGCAGCGCTGGCGTCTTATCTGGATGCCCGTGCGGTGGGCGGTCAGTGGCTGTTGCGCATGGAAGACCTCGACCCTCCGCGCGAGGTGGCTGGCGCGCAAGTGGCGATTCTTGAAACACTCGAGCGCTATGGCTTTGAATGGGACGGCGAGATGGTCCGGCAAAGCGAGCGCCATGACGCCTACGCCGATATTCTTCAACGCTGGTTCAATCATGGCCTGGCCTATGCCTGCACCTGCTCGCGCAAGCAGCTCGAGGCCTTTGAAGGCGTGTACCCCGGTTTCTGCCGCGATGCAGGGCATGCGGCGGAGAACGCTGCTATCCGCATTCGCGTGCCGGAGCTGGAGTATCGTTTCGAGGACCGGGTTCAGGGCACATTCCACATGCACCTTGGGCGCGAAAGCGGCGACTTCGTGATCCGCAGGCGCGACGGTCTGTATGCCTATCAACTCGCCGTCGTCATCGATGACGCCTGGCAAGGTGTCACCGATATCGTGCGCGGTGCCGATCTTCTCGACTCCACCCCCCGCCACTTGTATCTGCAGGAATTGCTGGGCCTGCCCCAGCCGCGATACCTGCATGTACCGTTGATTACCCAGCCGGACGGTCACAAGCTCGGTAAATCCTATCGCTCCCCGCCTTTGCCTGCCGATCAGGCGACACCGCTCCTGCTGCGGGCGCTGCGAGCACTGGGGCAACCGGTCGACGCGCACATGGCCGATGGCACCGCGCAAGAAGTGCTTGCCTGGGGTATCCGGCACTGGAATGCTTCGCTCATACCGCGACAGCGCACTATTGAAGAAGCCCGGATAGCCTGATCCAGAGCGGTCGCTGCAAACTGCGATGCAAGGATGCTTGCAGGTTGTCCGGCATCCGTTAACATGCCGCTCCTCATCTACCAGCGCAGGGAGACCAGATGTACATTTACCGGTTGGTTTTGCTTCTGGTGGTAGGCATTTATCTGTTTTCTCCGGCCATCATGGACTGGTGGATCGACGCGACCGGCGCCTGGTATCGGCCCTACATGCTGTGGCTGATCCTGATCGTGGTGACTTTCATTCTGCAGAGCCAGCGAGATGCCGATGAGCTTTAGCCTGACGCAGATGCTGCTGGTCAGCGCCGCTTATCTGCTGGTGCTGTTCGGTGTGGCCTGGATCAGCGAGCGCGGGCTGATTCCGCGCTGGATCATTCGCCACCCTCTGACCTACACCCTGTCGCTCGGTGTATACGCCAGCGCTTGGGCGTTCTACGGCACGGTCGGTCTGGCCTACCAGTATGGCTACGGCTTTCTGTCCAGCTACCTCGGGGTTTCCGGGGCGTTTCTGCTCGCGCCAGTGCTGCTATACCCGATCCTGAAAATTACCCGCACCTATCAGTTGTCATCGCTGGCCGACCTGTTCGCCTTCCGCTTTCGCAGCACCTGGGCCGGCGCGCTGACCACGGTGTTCATGCTGATCGGCGTGCTGCCGTTGCTGGCCTTGCAGATTCAGGCCGTGGCCGACTCCATCGGCATCCTGACCCGCGAACCCGTGCAAGACCGCGTCGCCGTGGCATTTTGCGCGTTGATCACCCTGTTCACGATCTTCTTTGGCTCGCGACACATCGCAACCCGTGAGAAGCACGAAGGCCTGGTGTTCGCCATCGCCTTTGAATCGCTGATCAAGCTGATCGCCATGGGTGGCGTCGGGCTGTATGCCTTGTATGGCGTGTTCGACGGCCCGCAACAGCTCGAGTTGTGGCTGTTGCAGAATCAGACCGCCCTCGCCTCGCTGCACACACCGTTGCAGGAAGGCCCATGGCGCACGCTGCTACTGGTGTTCTTCGCCTCAGCCATCGTCATGCCGCACATGTACCACATGACCTTCACGGAAAACCTCAACCCGCGCTCGCTGGTCAGTGCCAGTTGGGGGTTGCCGCTGTTCCTGCTGTTGATCAGCCTGGCCGTGCCGCTGATTCTGTGGGCCGGGCTCAAGCTGGGTGCCACCACCAGCCCGGAATATTTCACCCTCGGAATCGGTATCGCCGCCAACAGCAAGTCGCTGGCCTTGCTGGCCTATGTCGGCGGGCTTTCGGCCGCCAGCGGGCTGATTATCGTCACCACCCTGGCGTTGTCGGGCATGGCGCTCAACCACCTGGTGCTGCCGCTTTATCAGCCACCGGCTGAAGGCAATATCTATCGCTGGCTGAAGTGGACCCGACGCGGCCTGATAGTAGCGATTATCACGTTGGGTTACGGCTTCTACCTGATGCTGGGCGCCCAACAGGATCTGGCCAATCTGGGCATCGTGGCTTTCGTGGCAACCCTGCAGTTCCTGCCGGGCGTGCTGTCAGTGCTGTACTGGCCGACCGCCAACCGGCGTGGCTTCATTGCCGGCCTGCTGGCCGGGATCAGCGTCTGGGCGGTCAGCATGTTGCTGCCGCTGATCGGCAATCTGCAAGGCTTCTATATTCCCTGGCTGAACATGATCTACGTGCTGGACGACACCAGTTGGCACATGGCAGCTATCGCGTCGCTCGCAGCCAACGTGCTGCTGTTTACCCTGATCTCGCTGTTCACCAACGCCAGCCCCGAAGAAGTCAGCGCCGCCGAGGCCTGCGCCGTCGACAACATGCGTCGCCCGCAACGCCGCGAGCTGCATGCGGTTTCGCCTCAGGAGTTCGCCACCCAACTGGCCAAGCCGTTGGGCGCGAAAGCCGCACAGAAAGAAGTCGAACAGGCGCTGCGCGACCTCTATCTGCCGTTCGACGAGCGCCGCCCTTATGCGTTGCGCCGCCTGCGTGACCGGATCGAAGCCAACCTGTCCGGGCTGATGGGGCCAAGCGTCGCCCAGGACATGGTCGAAACCTTCCTGCCGTACAAGTCCGGCAGCGAAAAATACGTCACTGAAGACATACATTTCATCGAAAGCCGGCTTGAGGACTACCACTCGCGCCTGACCGGCCTGGCCGCCTAGCTCGACGCCTTGCGCCGCTACCACCGTCAGACGCTGCAAGAACTACCGATGGGCGTCTGCTCGCTGGCCGAAGATCAGGAGATCCTGATGTGGAACCGGGCCATGGAAGAACTGACCGGAATCGTCGCCCAACGGGTGGTCGGCTCGCGCCTGGACACCATTGCCGAACCCTGGAAAGGCCTGCTGACCGGTTTCACCAGCCTTCCCGATGAGCATTTGCACAAGCAGAAGCTCGGGCTGGACGGGCAGACCCGCTGGCTGAACCTGCACAAAGCGGCCATCAACGAGCCACTCGCGCCAGGCAACAGCGGGCTGGTCGTGCTGGTCGAAGACCTCACCGACACTCAGATGCTCGAAGACAAACTGGTGCATTCGGAACGCCTGGCCAGCATCGGCCGCCTGGCGGCAGGCGTGGCGCACGAGATTGGCAACCCGATCACCGGCATTGCCTGCCTTGCGCAGAACCTGCGTGAAGAGCGCGAAGAAGACGGCGAACTGAAAGAAATCAGCAGCCAGATCCTCGAGCAGACCAAACGTGTGTCGCGCATCGTTCAGTCACTGATGAGCTTCGCCCACGCAGGCGCGCACCAGCACAGCGACGAAGCCGTCTGTCTGGCCGAAGTGGCCCAGGATGCCATTGGTCTGCTGGCCCTTAACCGGCGCAATTTCGAAGTGCACTTCTATAACCTGTGCAACCCCGAGCATTGGGCCGTTGGCGATCCGCAGCGGTTGGCACAGGTGCTGATCAATCTGCTCTCCAACGCGCGCGATGCTTCCCCGGCAGGCAGCGCCGTGCGGGTCAGAAGCGAAGCATCCGAGCACACTGTGGACCTCATCGTCGAAGACGAAGGCAGTGGGATTTCAAAGGCAATCATGGACAGATTGTTCGAGCCGTTCTTCACCACCAAGGACCCTGGCGAGGGAACCGGACTTGGCCTTGCGCTGGTCTATTCCATCGTTGAAGAGCATTATGGACAAATCACCATCGACAGCCCGGCAGATCCCGAGCAACAGCGTGGTACCCGTATTCGGGTGACCTTGCCACGCCATGTCGACGCGACGTCCACCGCGAACTGAGACCGTCGAGAGAACTGAATCAATGCCGCATATTTTGATCGTCGAAGACGAAACGATTATCCGCTCAGCCCTGCGTCGCCTGCTTGAACGCAATCAATATGAAGTCAGTGAAGCCGGTTCCGTTCAGGAGGCTCAGGAACGCTTCAGCATTCCCTCGTTTGATCTGATCGTCAGCGACCTGCGCTTGCCGGGCGCACCGGGGACCGAACTGATCAAGCTGGGCGAAGGCAAACCGGTGCTGATCATGACCAGCTACGCCAGCCTGCGCTCGGCGGTCGATTCAATGAAGATGGGCGCGGTGGACTACATCGCCAAGCCTTTCGATCACGACGAAATGCTCCAGGCCGTTTCGCGCATCCTGCGCGATCGCCAGACCGTCAAAAGTCTCCAGGATGAGCGCAGCGTGCTGGCCGCCAAGGCGAGCAGCGCCGACACTCCCGCAGTGCAGAACCACAATGGCGAGATCGGCATCATTGGCTCCTGCCCCCCCATGCTCGATCTCTACAGCAAGATTCGCAAAGTGGCACCGACCGACTCCAACGTTCTGGTTCAGGGCGAGTCGGGCACCGGTAAAGAACTGGTTGCCCGCGCGCTGCACAACCTGTCGCGCCGCGCCAAGGCGCCGATGATTTCCGTCAACTGCGCGGCCATCCCGGAATCGCTGTTCGAATCCGAATTGTTCGGTCACGAAAAAGGCGCGTTCACCGGTGCCAGCGCAGGCCGTGCAGGCCTGGTTGAAGCAGCCGACGGCGGCACGCTGTTTCTCGATGAAATCGGTGAACTGCCGCTGGAAGCTCAGGCCCGCCTGCTGCGCGTGTTGCAGGAAGGTGAAATTCGACGCGTCGGCTCGGTGCAATCGCAGAAGGTCGATGTGCGCCTGATCGCCGCGACCCACCGGGACCTCAAGACGCTGGCCAAAAATGGCGAGTTTCGTGAAGACCTGTTCTACCGCCTGCACGTCATAGCACTGAAGCTGCCGGCCCTGCGTGAGCGTGGCAGCGACATACTGGAAATTGCCCGTGCGTTTCTCGTGCGCCAGAGCGCCAAGGTCGGTCGCGACGACCTCAAGTTTGCCCCCGACGCCGAACAGGCCATCCGTCATTACAGCTGGCCGGGCAACGTGCGCGAACTGGAAAACGCCGTGGAACGCTCAGTGATCCTTTGCGAGAACCCGGAAATCACCGCCGACCTGCTGGGTATCGACATCGAACTGGACGGTCTGGACGACGATGAGTACATGGGCATGGCACCGCTGCCAGGCTCTTCCAGCTCGACAGGCAACGAGCCGGCCGAAGACCTGTCGCTTGAAGACTACTTTCAGCACTTTGTTCTGGAGCATCAGGACCACATGACCGAAACCGAGCTGGCGCGCAAGCTGGGCGTCAGTCGCAAGTGCCTGTGGGAACGCCGTCAGCGTCTGGGCATTCCGCGTCGCAAGGGTGTGGCCAACGAAACGTAAAGCGCTGCGCAAGGCTCTGGCACGCGGTGCACAGGGCTGCGTGCAAACTGTTACCGCAAGCACTTCACGTAACAAAAGCCGGGTCTTACGGTAACGCAGGCCCGGCTTTTTTGTGCTCCGGGAAAACCGCCAATCACCGCAAAGCCCCGGTTTATGGGGCTTTGCAAAAGTTGGCACAGCTTCTGCTATATGCTTAGTACAAGAAAAACAACAAGCAGTACGACACCCATAACAAGAACAATACGAATCGACTCACGCATAACAAGAACAACACGGCGGAGGCGCAGCTAACTGATTCTTTTGGAGAGGAGTTGTATTTGGGGCTTGCCCCGCAACCAGGCCGAGAACAATAAAAACTACCCTTAGGTAGCGCCTGAACTGGTTGGATCGAATGATCATTGCAACGCAGCGACCAAAGCAATCCGTTTGCTCTTGACTCCCGACTGGGAGGGTTCACAGACAAAAGTCTCGTGAATGGGCACTCAACAAAAACAAGAAGCCCGTACAGAAAATAAAAATAAAGAGCACACACTTTGGGGGAGCTTCGGCTCCCCCAGTAGCTTCCAGACCCTATCTGCGCCGTAGTGTGTCCCTTCCGCGACAGCTTCCTACACCATCCCTCGACTAAATGCTAGAATCCCCGCCCATCATGCGGTCATTCCACGTTTTTGGCCGAATATTCCTTCAAACAGTGCATCCCATGCTGAAGAAGTTGTTCCAGTCATTTCGTTCCCCACTGCGCAAACCGCAGCAACACACGCGCACCACGCCTGAAGTGCTCAATAGCAGCCAGCATTCGCTGCAACGCAGCCAGTTCAGCCGTTATGCCGTCAATATTGTCGAGCGTCTGCAAAATGCAGGCTATCAGGCCTATCTGGTCGGTGGCTGCGTACGCGACATGATGCTCAATATCACGCCCAAGGATTTTGACGTCGCCACCAGTGCCACGCCTGAACAAGTGCGTGCCGAGTTCCGCAATGCGCGGATCATTGGCCGCCGGTTCAAGCTGGTGCACATCCACTTCGGTCGTGAAATCATCGAAGTGGCGACGTTCCGCGCCAATCATCCACAGGATGATGAAGAAGAGGACAGCAACCAGTCCTCGCGCAATGAAAGCGGACGCATCCTGCGTGACAACGTTTACGGCACACTTGAAGAAGACGCTCAACGTCGCGACTTCACGATCAATGCGCTGTATTACGACCCGGTCAGCGAGCGTGTTCTGGATTACGCCAACGGCGTGCATGACATCCGCAATCGTCTGATCCGCCTGATCGGCGACCCCGAGCAGCGTTACAAGGAAGACCCGGTGCGCATGCTGCGTGCCGTGCGCTTCGCGGCCAAACTGGATTTCGGCATCGAGAAGCACAGCGCTCAGCCGATCCGCGCACTGGCACCGATGCTGCGCGATATTCCTTCGGCGCGCCTGTTCGAAGAGGTGCTCAAGCTGTTCCTCTCCGGCTACGCCGCGCCGACGTTCGAGATGCTGGTTGACCTGGAGCTGTTCGAGCCCCTGTTCCCGGCCAGCTCAAAAGCGCTGGAATACAACCCGACCTACACCCACACGCTGATCAGCAATGCGCTGATCAACACTGACCTGCGCATCAAGCAGAACAAACCGGTCACCCCGGCGTTCCTGTTTGCAGCCCTGCTCTGGCCTGCGCTGCCGGCCAAGGTGCTGCGTGCCCAGGAACGTGGCATGCCGCCGATTGCAGCCATGCAGGACGCCGCTCACGAGCTGATCATCGAGCAGTGCCAGCGCATCGCGATTCCCAAGCGCTTTACCCTGCCGATCCGCGAAATCTGGGACATGCAGGAGCGCCTGCCGCGTCGTTCGGGCAAACGTGCCGACCTGTTGCTGGACAACTCGCGCTTCCGTGCCGGCTACGACTTCCTGCTGCTACGCGAAAGCGCGGGCGAGCAGACTGACGGTCTGGGCCAATGGTGGACCGATTATCAGGACTGCAACGACAGCGAACGTCGCGACATGATTCGTGACCTGAGCAACAAGCCAGAAGCCGCCGGCGCTGCTCCGCGCAAGCGTCGTCGCAACAGTGGCGCCAAACGCAAGCGCAGCAGTGGCGAGGCGCAAAGCGGTGAGTAAACCGCTGTTGACCACCGAACGCGTTTACATTGGCCTGGGCAGCAACCTTGCTGACCCGGCCGAGCAATTGCGCAGCGCCCTCAAGGCGCTGGCGCAACTGCCAGACAGCACGCTGATTGGCGTGTCTTCGTTCTATGTCAGCGACTCGCTGCTGCCCGGTCAACCGCGCTTTACCAATGCCGTCGCCGCGCTGGACACCACCCTGCCACCGCTGGCGCTGCTTGATGCGTTACAGGCCATCGAGCTGGATCAGGGCCGTGAACGTCACGAACGCTGGGGGCCGCGCACCCTGGACCTCGATATTCTGCTGTTCGGCGAACGAGTCATGGACGAGCCACGCCTCAAGGTGCCGCACTATCACATGCAGGCACGCGCATTCGTGTTGTACCCGCTGGCTGAGCTGGCACCAGAGCTGACCCTGGCCGACGGGCGTGAGCTGACCCACCTGTTGAGTGAATGCCCGTTTACAGGTCTTGAGCGCCTGCCCGCCAGCGTATGAAGCGTGACTGTCACCGCACATGTGTAACCGGTTCGGCACACAGGTAACACCTGCAATTGACTTCACGCCCCCTCCTCACGAAGATAGGCCTCCCGCCGCTGCCGCACTGGCGAACGGGCGCGAAACAGGCCTTTGCAAAACACCGCGACACGACGGTGTGCCTGCTTTTCCAGGATGACTCTCACGCGCTGAGCACTCGGGTTCACAGCGCCTGATGGAGAACTTTACATGCCGAACATAACCGTTACGTCGCTGCTGGCCATGAAGCACAAGGGTGAGAAAATCACCATGCTGACCTGTTACGACGCAACCTTCGCCCACACAGCCTGCCAGGCGGGTGTCGAAGTGCTGCTGATAGGCGACTCGCTGGGCATGGTTTTACAGGGGCACGACAGCACCTTGCCGGTCACCACCGCCGAGACCGCCTATCACGTGGCCTGCGTGAAACGCGGCAATCAGGGCGCGCTGATTCTTGCCGACCTGCCGTTCATGGCCAACGCCACGCTGGAACAGACCTTCATCAACAGCACCACGCTGATGCAGGCCGGTGCGCACATGATCAAGGTCGAGGGCGCTGCGTGGCTGGGCGAATCGATCCGCCTGCTGGCAGAGCGCGGGATCCCGGTGTGCGCGCACATGGGCCTGACACCGCAGTCAGTCAACGTGCTGGGCGGTTACAAGGTTCAGGGCCGACTGGAAGCGCAGGCGCGGCAGATGCGCGCCGACGCCATCGCCCTGGAACAGGCAGGCGCCGCCATGATCCTGCTGGAGTGCGTGCCGAGCGAGCTGGCCGAAGAAATCACCCACGCGGTAAAGATTCCGGTCATCGGCATTGGCGCAGGCAGCGCCACCGACGGCCAGGTGCTGGTGTTGCACGACATGCTGGGCCTGTCCATCACCGGACGCGTACCCAAGTTCGTGAAAAACTTCATGATCGGTCAGCCCGACATTCAGTCGGCCATTCAGGCCTACGTCAGCGCCGTCAAGGACGTCAGTTTTCCGGCCATTGAACACGGATTCTCGGCATGAACACAGTAAAGACCGTACTGGAACTGCGCGCCGCCGTTGCGCGGGCACGCAGCGAAGGCAAGCGGATCGCGTTGACCCCGACCATGGGCAATCTGCACAGCGGCCACGCCGCACTGGTGAGCAAAGCGGCCCAGCGCGCTGACTTCGTGGTGGCGAGCATTTTCGTCAACCCGTTGCAGTTCGGCCCCAACGAAGACCTGGCCACCTACCCGCGTACGCTGGCGGCCGATCAGGAAAAGCTTCTGCAAGCCGGTTGCAACCTGTTGTTCACCCCAGGCGTCGAGGAAATGTACCCGCACGGCATGGCCGATCAGACCTTGGTCAGCGTCCCGCACCTGTCACAAGGCCTGTGTGGCGCCAGCCGCCCCGGCCATTTCGAAGGTGTCGCCACGGTGGTCAGCAAGCTATTCAATATGGTGCAGCCTGATCTGGCGATCTTCGGCGAGAAAGACTTCCAGCAACTGGCGGTGATTCGCGCCATGGTCCGCGACCTGAACATGCCTATCCAGATCATCGGCGAGCCGACCGTGCGCGCCGATGACGGTCTGGCGTTGTCATCGCGCAACGGCTATCTGGATGAAGCGCAGCGCGCTGCGGCACCGGCGCTGTATCAGGCCATTCGCCAGACAGCCGAGGCGATCAGCGCAGGCGAGCAGGACTTCGAGACGCTGTTGAACAGCAAGAAACAGCAACTGCAAGCGGCCGGCTTTCGCATCGACTATCTGGAAATACGTAATGCCGACAGCTTGCGCCCGACCACCGCCGAGGATCCCGACCTGGTGATTCTCGCCGCTGCGTTCATGGGTAAAACCCGCCTGATCGATAACCTGCACCTGACCAGGGGCTGAACGACTGCGCTGGCGGCAGTGAACTAAGCCACACCGCCAGTGCCCTATCGTTAACCATGACCGACAGCATTCGATTGAAAGCCCCGGCTCACCGTGTGCGAAAAAGTACCGGGGTCAAGTAAGGCGAAGCGCAGACAAACAGGTACGCGAAGGGTAGTCTGCTCTGCATAGCCAGTGAGAAAGCGTGCAACCTCGCTCCAATAATATCCAAAGACAGAATCAGTTAAAGGAAACCCGCAGCGATGGCGTACTACCGCAATCCTTCCGATGTGACCGCTATGCCTGCCTGGCAAGCGCTGACCAAACACCGCCAGGCCATGCAGGACTTCAGCATGCGCGAAGCGTTTACGGATGATCCCAAGCGCTTCAGCCAGTTTACGCTCAGCAGCGCCGGTCTGTTTCTGGACTACTCGAAAAACCTGATCACCGCCGAAACCCGCGACCTGCTGGTTGCGCTGGCCGGTGAAGTGGGCCTTAAGGACGCGATCAAGGCTCAATACGATGGCGAGCTGGTCAACTCATCCGAAGGTCGCCCGGCGCTGCACACCGCATTGCGTCGTCCGGTAGGCGACAAGCTGAAAGTCAACGGCGTCGATGTGATACCCGACGTTCACCGCGTGCTTAACCAGATGACCGAGCTGGTCGGCCGCATCCACGACGGCCTGTGGCGCGGTTACACCGAAAAGCCGATCACCGACGTGGTGAACATCGGCATCGGTGGCTCGTTCCTGGGCCCCGAGCTGGTCTCCGAAGCGCTGGTGGCGTACGCGCACAAGGGTGTGCGTTGCCATTACCTGGCAAACATCGATGGCAGTGAGTTCCATGAACTGTCCATGAAGATCCGCGCCGAAACCACACTCTTCATCGTTTCGTCGAAATCCTTCAATACCCTCGAAACCCTGAAAAATGCCCAGGCCGCGCGCGCCTGGTACCTGGCGCAGGGCGGCTCGGAAGTCGAACTGCATCGCCACTTCATTGCGGTCTCCAGCAACAATGCGGCAGCGGTCGCGTTCGGTATCCGTGAAGAAAACATCTTCCCGATGTGGGACTGGGTCGGCGGCCGTTATTCGCTGTGGTCGGCTATTGGTCTGCCTATCGCGCTGGCCATCGGCATGTCCAACTTCAAGGAACTGCTGTCCGGCGCCTACACCATGGACCAGCACTTCCAGAGCGCCCCTTTCGACCAGAACATGCCCGTGCTGCTCGCGCTGCTGGGTGTCTGGTACGGCAACTTCTGGAACGCGCAGAGCCACGCGATCCTGCCGTACGACCACTACCTGCGCAACATCACCAAACACTTGCAACAGCTGGACATGGAATCCAACGGCAAAAGCGTTCGCCAGGACGGCACGCCGGCACTCACGGATACCGGCCCGGTCATCTGGGGTGGCGTAGGTGCCAACGGGCAGCACGCTTACCACCAGTTGCTGCACCAAGGCACACAGATGATCCCGGCCGACTTCATCGTGCCGATCGTCAGCTTCAACCCGGTTGCCGACCACCATCAATGGCTCTATGCCAACTGCCTGTCGCAAAGCCAGGCGTTGATGATGGGCAAGACCCGCGCCGAAGCCGAAGCCGAGCTGCGTGACAAGGGCATGAGCGAGGAAGAGGTGCAAAAACTCGCACCGCACAAGGTCATCCCCGGCAACCGTCCGAGCAACACGCTGGTGGTCGAACGTATCAGCCCGCGTCGCCTTGGCGCGCTGGTGGCCATGTATGAGCACAAAGTGTTCGTACAGAGCGTGATCTGGGGCACCAACGCCTTTGACCAATGGGGTGTGGAGCTGGGCAAGGAAATGGGCAAGGCTGTGTACCAGCGTCTGACCGGCGGCACTGAAGAACCGGCAGACGATGCATCGACCCAGGGCCTGATCAACTACTTCCGCGGCCGTCACCGCGGCTAAGCGCAATCGCCCCCCAGGCTCCGTGCTACACACAAGCTCGCTCTTGATTCTGGCCGAAGGCCGTGGGAGCGAACTTGTTCGCGAAGGGGCCGCTACATTCGCCAAAAATATATCGTCTGAAATACCGTATTCGCGAACAAGTTCGCTCCCACGCCCTGCGGGCAGAAGCTCGGGGCCTCAGGGCTTGTGTCTAACCATGAGTGCGTAACGGGGTTCACTCCCCCCCCCCGGATGCATGAGCCCGACATGGAATTCATCCGTACCCGCATCGAAACCCAGGTCATCAGCCTCACCGGCCTGGCCCTCGGTCAACTGGACCTGGAGAACCCCAAAGGCGATCCGGGTCTGTTTGGCCCGCAGTCGGTGTGCTGGAAGGTGCATGGCGACTTCACCAGCATGCTGGTCGGCGGCATCAGCGCGCTGATGTTGCAGGCGCTGCATCCGTTGGCATTGGCGGGTATATGGGACCACTCCAGCTTTCGCCAGGACATGCTCGGCCGGCTGCGGCGTACCGGGCAGTTTCTGTCCGGCACCACCTATGGCTCCACACGGGACGCCAACTGGCTGATCGACAAGGTGCGCACCATTCACCTGAACGTCACCGGCACGGCGCCTGACGGTCGTCCTTACGCCGCCAGCGACCCGGACCTGCTGACCTGGGTGCACGTCGCCGAAGTCAGCAGCTTTCTTGCCGCGCATCTGCGCTATAGCAATCCGGCGCTGTCACTGGCCGACCAGGACCTGTATTACGCCGAAACCGCGCTGATCGCAGAACGCCTGGGCGCCGGCAACGTGCCGCGCTCCCGGCAGGCCATCGCGGACTATCTGGCAGACATCCGCGGGCAACTGGTGTGCGATGAGCGCAGCCGCGAGGTGCTGCGCCTGCTGCTCGACGCGCCTGCACCCAACTGGCTGGCCAAACCCTTCGGCGTGCTGATGATGCGCGCCGGAGTCGACCTGTTACCCGACTGGGCCAGCGAGATGCTCAACGTCACTCAAGGCTCGGTGCAACGCAGGCTGATCAGGCTGGGCGTCAACAACACCGCGCCCATCCTGCGCTGGGCAGTGCGCGACGGCTCGGCGCAGCGCGCCAAACGACGCATGGGCATCTAAGCCCCACACACACGCAGCAAAACGTGACCGAGCGGTTCGCGGTTGGAACCGGCACGCCCATCTGTGACACCATGAGCCTCTTGATCAAAGCGCTACCGCTCTGCCGGTTCAGCCCCCAAAAACAATGAGGATCAGCACCATGCAAGACGTCGTTATCGTCGCCGCCACCCGCACCGCCGTGGGCAGTTTCCAGGGTTCACTGGCCGCCGTCCCAGCTGTCGATCTGGGCGCAGCGGTCATTCGCCAACTGTTGGCCCAGACCGGTGTGGACGGCGCGCTGGTCGATGAAGTCATCATGGGCCAGGTGCTGACCGCTGGCGCTGGCCAGAATCCGGCACGCCAGGCCGCTATCAAGGCGGGCCTGCCCTTCTCCGTGCCGGCCATGACCCTCAACAAGGTCTGCGGCTCGGGCCTCAAGGCGCTGCACCTGGCGACCCAGGCCATTCGCTGCGGTGATGCCGACATCGTCATCGCTGGCGGACAGGAAAACATGAGCCTGTCCAATTACGTCCTGCCGGGCGCACGCACCGGTTTGCGCATGGGCCATGCCAGCATGATCGACACGATGATAACCGACGGCCTGTGGGATGCCTTCAACGATTACCACATGGGCATCACTGCCGAAAACCTGGCGCAGAAGTACGAGATCAGTCGTGAAGCCCAGGATGCCTTCGCGGCTTTGTCTCAGCAAAAAGCCATCGCCGCTATCGAAGCCGGGCGCTTTGTCGATGAAATCACCCCGATCCTGATCCCGCAGCGCAAAGGCGAGCCGTTGCCCTTCGCCACTGACGAACAGCCGCGGGCGGGCACCACGGCTGAAACACTCGGCAAACTCAAACCCGCCTTCAAGAAGGACGGCACCGTCACGGCGGGCAATGCATCGTCGCTCAACGACGGCGCTGCCGCAGTGATGTTGATGAGCGCGACCAAGGCAGAGCAGTTGGGCTTGCCGGTACTCGCGCACATCGCGGGGTACGCCAACGCAGGTGTCGACCCGGCCATCATGGGCATCGGCCCGGTCAACGCGACCCGCCGCTGCCTGGACAAGGCCGGTTGGTCACTGGACGAACTGGACCTGATCGAAGCCAACGAAGCGTTCGCCGCGCAGTCGCTGTCAGTCGGCAAAGAATTGGGGCTGGACCCGCAGAAGCTCAACGTCAACGGCGGCGCAATCGCCATTGGCCACCCCATTGGCGCATCAGGCTGCCGCGTGCTGGTGACGCTGCTGCACGAGATGATCAGGCGTGATGCGAAAAAAGGCCTGGCCACGCTGTGTATAGGCGGTGGCCAGGGTGTTGCCCTCGCGCTGGCACGCTGAGGGCATTTATAACGTGGCCATTCAGGCGCCGGCGGGCGCCGCTTCCAGCTCGACAGGCTCAGGCCGCTTGATCAGCGCGTAGACCACACCGGTCAGTACGCTACCGGCAACAATCGCCAGCAGATAAAGCAGCGCATGGTTGATGGCGTTAGGGATCAGCATCACGAACAGCCCGCCGTGCGGTGCCATCAGCTTGCAGCCAAAATACATCGACAATGCACCGGTCAGCGCACCGCCAACTACACTGGCCGGAATCACCCGCAACGGGTCCTTGGCGGCGAATGGAATGGCACCTTCCGAAATGAAGCACAACCCCAGCACGAAGGCCGCCTTGCCTGCCTCACGCTCGCTTTGCGCGAACTTGCGGCGCGCCAGGAGGGTGGCGATGCCCATACCGATCGGCGGCACCATGCCAGCAGCCATCGCAGCGGCCATCGGCGCGTAGCTCTGTGACGCCAGCAGGCCGACCGAGAACGCATAGGAGGCCTTGTTGATCGGCCCGCCCAGATCGACACACATCATCGCGCCCAGCAACACGCCCAGCAGAATCGCGTTGGTGGTGCCCATGCTGTCGAGGAAGTGCGTCAGCGCTTCGAGCATGCCCGCCACCGGCTTGCCGACCACGTAGATCATCACCAGACCGGTGAACAGGCTCGACAGCAACGGAATGATCAGGATCGGCTTGAGCGCTTCGACGCTGGCAGGCAGGCGTGCATAACGGTTGATCGCCGCCGCGCTGTACCCGGCCAGAAAACCGGCGATGATACCGCCGATGAACCCGGCACCCAGCGTTGTCGCCAGCAAACCACCGATCATCCCCGGTGCCAGACCCGGACGGTCAGCAATCGAATAAGCAATGTAACCGGCCAGCAACGGCACCATCAGTTTGAACGCAGCTTCCCCGCCAATCTGCATCAAGGCCGCCGCCAGCGTGCCCTGCTCCTTGAACGCGGTAATGCCGAACACGAACGACAGCGCAATCAACAGACCACCCGCCACCACCATCGGCAGCATGAACGACACGCCGGTCAGCAGGTGCTTGTAGACCCCGGTCTTCTCTTGCTTGGCGGGCGACTTGGCGGTCGCCTCGTCAGATTCGACCTGACCTTCTGCCAAGGCCTTTTTCAGCGTCGCTTCGGATTGCTTCAGCGCAATCCCGGTGCCGCAACGGTAGATTTTCTTGCCCGCAAAACGGTCGGTGTTGACCTCGATATCGGCAGCCAGCAACACCACGTCGGCATCAGCAATGGCTTGAGCACTGAGTGGATTGCGCGCGCCGACTGACCCCTGGGTTTCGACCTGCAGGTCGTAATCCAGCCGCTTGGCCGCCTGCTGGATCGCCTCGGCGGCCATGAATGTGTGCGCAACACCGGTCGGGCAGGCCGTGATCGCAACGATGCGCGGTTTTGCCCCGGCGTTGCCAACGGAAGTTCCAGTGGCTTGAGGCGCGGCTGCCTGAGACGCCACATACACCTGTGCCTCTTTCGCGACGCGTTGCAGAAACCCGTCTACATCCTGTAACGCATGGGCAGGCGAGTCCTGAAACAGACGCTTGCCGACAAAGCGGCTCAGGTCTACCGGGCCGGTGTTGACCACCAGCACCAGATCAGCGGCCTGGATATCCTCAGGCGACAGCTGCTGATCGGCCTTGTTGGGGTCGATGATTTCGACGCTGGTTTCCCAGCCTTGGCGCAGTGCCGCCGCTTCGAGCAATCGTGCGCTGAGTACGCTGCTGACCTTGCCGTTCGGGCAGGCCGTAACTATGGCTAACTTCATGACGATCCTCTCTTATTGTTCTGTCAGGCTGCGTACAGTGACGCCGCCTTCAAGCCGTTTGAGTTGCGCGGCGTCGGTGATACCGAAACCGATCTGGGTCACGGCCATGGCGGCGATGGCCGTGGCGGTGCGCAAAATCTTCTGTGGCTCATGACCGCCGATCAGGCCGTGGACCATGCCCGCCAGCAGCGAATCCCCTGCACCTACCGTGCTGGCCACCGTGACCTTGGGCGGCAGCGAGTGCAGCGCCACACTCGGGCTGAACCAGTGAACGCCTTCGGAACCCTGCGAAATCACCACGTGTTCGATACCCTGCGCATGCAGGCGCGCAGCCGCCTCAGCTTGCGCGGCGATGGAAATGATCGGCGCGTCGAGCGCGTCGGCCAGTTCCTCGGTATTGGGCTTGATCAGCCACGGCCCGGCAGCAAGACCGGCACGCAAGGCCAGGCCGCTGCTGTCCAGCGCCACCTTCAGACCCAGGCCCTTGAGCATCAGCAAAAGCTTTTGCAGCCACTCGGGCGTGACGCCGCGCGGCAGGCTGCCCGCCACCACCACCACGTCGAAACCGGGTGCGATCTGTTCCACGCGGGCGAACAACGCTTGTTGCGCTGCTTCGCTGACCTGCGGCCCAGGACCGTTGAGGTCGGTGATGCGGCCACTGCTTTCGGCCATCTTGATGTTGCTGCGGGTTTCCCCTGGCACGCGCACAAACTCGTCGACAAAGTGGCGACGCTCGAACAACGCCTCGAACGCCTGCTGATTGTCGATGCCGAGAAAACCGGCAACGGTCAGCTCGTGGCCCAGGTCAGCCAGCACCTGCGCCACGTTGAGGCCCTTGCCGGCTGCGTGAGTGAGCATCGCATTGCTGCGGTTGACCTGGCCCAGTTCCAACTGGCCCAACTGTAGCGTCAGGTCCAGCGCCGGGTTCATGGTCAGGGTAAGAATCTTCGCCATTACACAGCCTCCACAAGCGCACGGACTTCGGCAGCGCTGCCCGCCGTCAGCGCTTTTTGCGCCAGTTGTTGAGCGCTGCTCAGGGTCAGTTCACGGACACAGGCCTTGACCTCGCCAATGCTGCGCGCCGACACACTCAGTTCGTCCACGCCCAGCCCGACCAGCACCGGCACCGCCAGCGGGTCGGCGGCCAGTTCGCCACACACGCCCACCCATTTGCCATTGGCATGCGCGGCACGCACGGTCATGTCGATCAGTTGCAGCACCGAAGGGTGCAGGCCGTCAGCCTGAGCCGACAGGGTCGGATGGCCGCGGTCGATGGCCATGGTGTATTGCGTCAGGTCATTGGTGCCGATGCTGAAGAAATCCACTTCCCTGGCCAGCACCGGAGCGATCAACGCGGCCGACGGCACTTCGATCATGATCCCCAGCTGCAGGTCGCTGACCGGGATTTCCGCGCGCAGTCGCTCGGTCATGGCACGCGCCTCACGCCACTCTTCAAGGGTGCCGATCATCGGGAACATGATACGCAGCGGGCCGCTGTCGGCTGCGCGCAACAAGGCGCGAAGCTGGCTTTCCATGACATCGGGACGCTGCAGGGTCAGACGAATGCCGCGCACCCCCAGGAACGGGTTTTCTTCCTTGGCGATCGGCCAGTAAGGCAACGGCTTGTCGCCGCCGACGTCCAGCGTGCGCACCACCAGCGGACGACCGCCGAGGTCGGTAAGCACGCGGCGGTATTCAGCTTCCTGCGTGGCTTCGTCCGGCGCCTGGGAATGGGCCATGAACAGCAATTCGGTGCGCAGCAGGCCAACGCCTTCGGCGCCCTGCTCCACCGCAGCGGGTGTGCCGGTGCTGTCGCCGATGTTGGCGAAGACTTCGACAGCGTGGCCGTCACGGGTCACAGCAGGTTCCATACGCGCTGCCGCTGCGGCCTTAAGGCGTTCCTCGCGGGCATCACGATCCTGAACGGCGCGCTGCAGGGTGGCTTGGTCAGGCGCTACGGTAAGGCGTCCACGCTGGCTGTCGAGCAACAGCACAGTGCCGGGCTTGAGCAGTAGCACTTCGTCACCGGCACCGACCAGCGCGGGAATGCCCAGCGCACGGGCAACAATGGCGCTGTGTGCGGTCGCGCCGCCGCGAGCGGTCAGAATACCGGCGACCTGCGCCGGGTCCAGACGGGCAACGTCGGACGGGCCGACTTCGTCCATCACCAGAATGTAGGGTTCGTCGGGCGCCGCAACGGTTTCAACGCCGCAGATCTGCGCCAGTACGCGCCGCCCCACATCACGCAGGTCGGCGGCGCGCTCGGCCAGCAGCGCATCTTTGAGCTGCTCCTGCTGGACAGCCGCCGCTTCGATGACCGTGGCCCAGGCAGCGGCCGCACTTTCGTTGTCGTTCAGACGCTGCTCGACTTCGCGGGTCAGTTCCGGGTCATCAAGCATCTCCTGGTGGGTGATGAAGATTTCACGGATGGCCTTGGACTTGCTGCGCTGAATCAGGTTTTCGATGTCGCGGCGCACTTCGCCGATGGCCGTGTGCAGACGCTCGCGCTCGGCCGCAACCGATTCGCCCTTTTGCGGGTAATCGAAGGTCTGCAACACTTGCACGTGCGCAGGGCCGATGGCGATGCCAGGCGAGGCCGGCACAGCCGACAGCACACTGCCCGCAGCCGGTGCGTTAATCGGTTTGGCGACAGCAACAGGCGTAGGCGCGGCCTCAGGCTCGCTGGCAGCAGGCAATGGCTCGACTTCTTCGCCAAGCCCCTGCTCTACGGCGGCGATCAGCGCAGGCAGCGCATCGGCAGCGATGCTCGGCTCGGCAATGAACTCCAGTGTCTGACCACGACGCACGCCCAGGCTGAGCAGCTTGCTCAAACTCTTGGCCGACACCGCAGACTCGCCGGTTTCCAGCACGCGCACACGAACTTCGCCTTCGAATTCCTTGGCCAGTTGCGCCAGTATCTTGGCTGGACGGGCATGCAGGCCGTGCGCGTTGGCCAGTTGAATCTGTTGGGTCGGCCATTCAGCAGGCACTTCGCCGCCCAGCGCTTCAAGGACGACACGGCTGTTGGTGGCATGGCCCAGTTCATGGCCACGCCCTTCGATCAGCAGCAGACACAAGCGCTCGAGCAACGCCTGATGCGCTTCACCCAGGCTGGCAAGGCAGAACAGGCCGGTCAGCGGCTGACCCAGATAACGAATCGGTTTGTCTGGCGTCACAAACGCCAGGCCCGGACGCTTGACGGTCTGCTCACTGTGCAGCCACCACAGGCCGTCACCCAGTGAAAGGGCTTCGACCTGTTGCAGCACTGCGGCAAAACCGTTGCTCACACAGTCAGCCTTGCGCAGCAAACGCGCGCCACGCCAGACCAGTTCTTCAAAATCGTCGGCCGATACGCCGAGGCTGATCATCTGCGCATCGAGTGCCAGCTCTTGCGGCGCGCCCTGCAACAGCTTGAGCAGGTCTTCCGGGCTCTTCGCTTCACGCAGCGCCTGGCCCAGATCCTCTTCGCCTAGCGCGCGGGTCAGCAGTTGCAGCAGGCGCAAGTGCTCGTCGGACTTGGCCGCAATGCCAATCGCCAGGTAGACCATTTGCCCGTCCCCCCAATCCACTCCTTCGGGGAACTGCATGAGGCGCACGCCGGTGGTGAATACCAGGTCGCGGGTTTCGGGGGTGCCGTGGGGGATGGCGATGCCCTGACCGAGAAAGGTCGAGCCTTGCTGCTCGCGGTTCATCAGCCCGGTGAGGTAACCCTCGGCTACCAGGCCATCAGCGACCAGGTGGTCGGCAAGCAGTTTCAGTGCGGCAGTTTTATCCACCGCCGACTGGGCCATGGATATTTGCCCCAGAGTAAGTTCGAGCATTGCCTTGACTCCTGTGCAGCGCCAGGGCGCCACCTGATTCTTGTTTTAATGGCGATCACATATGATCGACAGCTAAGAGGATGAAGTGATACCCATCGAATATCCTATCGGACATCAGTTTCATCTCGATTGCAGCAGACAACAGGCGTGCTGAATCGTTTAATCTACAATTGCCCGGCACGTTACTCGATTCTGTGCGTTCATTGAAGCCCAGTCGGTCCGATCGCTGTAGGAGACTTCCTAAAATACTTGAAGTACTTAGGAATTTCCTACGGTCTGGTGTAATGATCGCCGCCACGGCGAAAACAATTCGACGGTCCTGAGCCGCCTGGCCAACTAAAGGAATTTTCGGGGTGAAACTGAGCGATATTGCACGTCTGGCAGGTGTTTCTGTCACCACCGCCAGCTATGTCATCAACGGCAAGGCCGAACAACAACGCATCAGCCCCGCAACGGTCGAGCGCGTCAAGGCGGTGGTCGAGCAATACGACTTCCGACCCAACCCTCAAGCAGCGGGCCTGCGCAGTCGTCACAGCAAAACGCTGGGCTTCATCCTGCCGGATCTGGAAAACCCCAGCTATGCGCGTATCGCCAAACTGCTCGAGCAGGGCGCGCGCAGTCTTGGCTATCAATTGCTGATTGCCAGCTCCGATGATGACCCGGTCAGTGAACTGCAACTGTTACAGCTGTTTCGCGCACGCCGCTGTGATGCCCTGCTGGTCGCCAGCTGCCTGCCGCCCAGCGACGCGAGCTATCGCGACTTGCAGCTCAAAGGCATGCCGATCATCGCCATCGACCGGGAAATGGACCCGAACTTCTTCTGCTCGGTGGTCAGCGACGACCATGATGCCAGCCTGCAGTTGACGCGCAGCCTGCTGCAAACCCAGCCAAGGCACATTGCCCTGATCGGTGCGCGCCCCGAACTGAGCATCAGCCGGGCCCGGGCAGCAGGCTTCGAACACGCAGTGGATGGTTTTGCCGGCACCACCATCGTCGAGCACGGCGAAGCGTTCAGCCGCCAGTGTGGGCAGCGCCTGATGTCCGAGATGCTGCAACGCCAGGGGCATTTTCCAGATGCATTGATCACCACCTCCTATGTGCTGCTGCAAGGCGTGTTCGACGTGCTGCAAAGCCAGTCACTCAACACGACCTCACTGCACCTGGGCACGTTCGGTGATACGCAATTGCTGGATTTTCTGCCGTTGCCCGTCAATGCAATGGCCCAGCAACATCAGTTGATCGCTGACAAAGCGCTGCAACTGGCCTTGGCTGCCATCGAGAAGGACGATTATCAACCTGGCGTGCATGCCATCGCGCGCGCCTTCAAGCAACGCATTCACGGGGTGTGAAGGTGTCGCTGATCGATACCCACACCCACCTGGACTTCCCGGACTTCGATGCCGACCGCGCTCAAGTCCTGGAGCATTGCCGCTCGCTGGGCGTGCAGCGCATGGTGGTACTCGGGGTGTATCAGCGTAACTGGCAGCGGTTATGGGACCTGACCGAAGCCAACCCGCAGTTGCATGCTGCGTTTGGCCTGCACCCGGTTTATATCGATGAGCACCAGGCTGAGCACCTGACCGAACTGGGTGACTGGCTGACCCGTCTGAAAAGCCATCCGCAGCTGTGCGCGGTGGGCGAGATTGGCCTGGATTACTACGTCGATCATCTGGACAAGGTGCGTCAGCAGGAAGTCTTTGAAACGCAGTTGCAGTTGGCGTCCGACTTTAACCTGCCTGTCTTGCTGCACGTGCGCCGCAGTCATGCCGATGTGATTGCCACCCTCAAGCGCTATCGGATCAAGCGCAGCGGCATCGTTCATGCTTTCGCAGGCAGCCGTGAAGAGGCGCACGAATACATAAGGCTCGGTTTCAAACTGGGCCTGGGCGGTGCGGCAACCTGGCCACGGGCGCTGCGCATGCATCGCGTAATCGCCGACCTGCCGCTGGACAGCGTGGTGCTGGAAACCGATGCACCGGACATGGCCCCCGCCATGTATCCCAATCAGCGCAACAGCCCGGAGCACTTGCCGGACATCTGTCAGGCGCTCGCAGCCCTGATGAACATCAGCCCGCAGCGCCTGGGCGAAGCGAGTACAGAGAATGCCTGCCAGCTGTTTGACTGGCCTCATACAGCCCAGAGTGTGTAAAAACGTCACGAGCGAAGGCAAGACAAGGCAAAAACAGGCGAAAAAGCGGAGTCTAGGTGTTCTAAATGAGCATTTTTCGCCTGTTTTTAACGCAGTATTGCCGAGCGCAGTAGTTTTTACACAGTCTGGGCCAGTCGTTGAGGCAAATCAGCGCAATAGCGTCCACAACGCAAACCCTGCGTACCAGACAATCGCGGCACGCACCAACAGCTCCCAGAGCATGTCGAGGCTGGTCACCCCTTGCGTCCCGATGACCGGCGGCGGGACTTCGCTGGCGGCGCAGCCAACGCGGGTGATCAATTGCGCGGCGCTGATGTTCCAGTTGAGCAGTTCATGCAGCATCACCCGGCTGACCGCGACAAAATTGCCGACCAGCGCAAAGCTTGCTGCCAGCAACCTGACCGGGACCCAGTCGAAGGCATGGCGCAACTGCCCTGCCCGCTCGACCAGCGCGGGTGTCTTGCCATGTTCAGCGGCAAGGGCCAAAAGCCGATAAGCCAGCGCCGCCACCGGACCGAGCACGAAATACCAGAAGATCACTGCGAAAAAACTCTGGAACGCCTGCCAGAGCATGTAACCCTGCACGCCTTGCAGCAATTGCTCGCCATTATCGGCCTCAACGCGCATGTCGCGCTGGGCGACGTGCACCGCGGCCTGCGCGTCGCCACGTCGGCAGGCATCGCGAAACGGGCCGAGCACTGCAATCAGATCGACCCGCCCCAGGCTGTAGATCAGCACCAGCAGGTGGATGGGCAGCACCAGCCAGCCATACGCCACCGACCCGATAATGGTCAGCGCCAGTTGCAGCAGCAAAACCGGCACCAGAATCAGCAACGCCAGCGTCAGCCAGGGGCGTTTCGCCGTGCGCGGGCTGGCCTCACGCCTGGCCAACGCATTCAGCCACGGTTCATCACGTTGTACGCGCTGACGCAGGGCAGAAAACTTTTCGATAAGCACTGCCAGCAGTAGCACCAGAAAACTCATTGTTCGTCCCTCGGATCAATCCTGCAAAGCCGCTTGAAACCTGCCCCAGTCGAAACAGGGGCCAGGATCAGTCTTGCGTCCCGGCGCTATGTCGCTGTGGCCACAAATGCGCTCGGGGGTAATTGCTGTGTAAGCCTGCCGCAACTGACGCGTCAGGTCGATCAGTGCGTCGTATTGCGCGTCGGTGAACGGCTGTTCGTCCGTGCCTTCCAGTTCAATGCCGACGGAGAAGTCATTGCACCCCTCACGCCCGTCGAAACTGGACACGCCGGCGTGCCATGCGCGATCAAGACAAGAGACGAACTGAATGACGTCGCCATCACGTTCGATCAGAAAATGCGCTGAAACGCGCAGATCGGCAATCCCCAGAAAGTAGGGATGCTCGGTGGTGTCCAGTTGGTTCTGGAAGAAAGCCTGTACTTTGCCGGTTTTGAATTGTGCCGGCGGCAGGCTGATGTTGTGGATCACCAGCAGCGATATCTCGCCTGCGGGTCGCGCATTGAAGTTGGGCGAAGGGCAATGCTGCACACCATCGCACCAACCGCTCGCGGGGTCCAGTTGCATGAGTGCTCCTTGTGCGAGCGGATGAGTGGTGTTGATTATGCCCGCGACAGAAACAGATGTGGGGGTTCACTCACAGACCCGCAACGTAGGAAATGCCCTCTGTACGAGTCTCTCGTTACCTACGCATCGGTGCTCAGCGCTTTACATGAGTCCGGATAAGCCGAGAAAGCGGGGCTGGAACCGCGGCATCAGGCGGAGTACAGGATCCCCGTGGGAGCTTGCTCACGAAGAGGCCGGTACAGCCAATGAAGATTTGCTGAACAGTTAGGCCAACACATAGATGTAGGACAGACAACGTAAAACCGAGCGATCAAGCGCCCTTCAGCTTGCGCAGGTTGCTGATTACCGATTCCAGTGCACGGTCGAACAGCAATGCATCATCGAGGACCCGTACAGCACCGCGGCGGAACTCGACGGCGAGGCCGATGCGGGTTTTTTCCAGGACTTTCATACCGGTGCGGTTGACGAACACGTAGCGGCCGGTCGGCTCGACGATGGCGGTCAGTTTGCAACGCAGTTTGTGTTCTTCGTCTTCCTGAATCTCGACCCAGCAGCCGACGCGCAACGTGTCGACCATGCGCAGGCCAGCGTCGTCGTCTGGCAGCTGCACCGTCGGCTCGTTGAGCATGCGTTCTTCCGGGGCAATCAGAACGATTTCCTCGACCACCTCCATCATCGGTGGCCCTTCAGCAGGTTCAGCACCGGTTACATCTGCATCGCCTGGCAACCCGCTGCCACTGGCTTCCTGCAGGCGCGAGAAGTGCTGAAATGCCTGAACGTGCAACGACTCCAGCTGGCTGAAGAATTCGCTGGTGGCAAACGGATCGAACGCGGCACTGGTGAGCCCGTCGCGCAGCGACTTGAGCAGCCCCGGAACCAGGTCCAGCAGGCGTTGCAGGGCCTGCGGATCGTCGTGTTGCTCGACGCTCCAGATCAACTCGTCCATGGTCTTCAACCCGGCCTGCCATTCACTGGACTGCTCGCCGTGTTTGAGACAGGTCAGTAGCAGCACCTTGCTCCAGGCCTCCTGCAACAGGCGCACAACCACTTCAGGCAAGGTTTTGCCGAGCAGACGCTGATTCAGCTCCTGCTGCACCTGGTGCCGGGCCAGTTCGGCGCGTGCGCGGCCTTCTTCGGCGTCGCGGGTGCGTTGTTCAAGCAGCTCGCTGCGACGGCGCTCGTCGCTGGTGAAGGCGAGAAAATCCGCCAGCAATTCGGAAAAGATCGCCGGATCGTCGACAAAGTCATTAAGCAGTCGCTGCACGATCTGCTCGACACGCTGATAAAGCGAATCACGCTGAAAATCGTCACGACCGCCCCAGCCCAGTGCGGCTGTCGCGATCTCATTGAGCAAGCGTCGAGCCGGATGGCTGCCGCGACTGAAGAAGCTTTTATCGAGCACCGCGACCTTGAGCATCGGAATCTGCAGACGCCCGATCAGCGCACGCAGCGAAGGCGTCAGGTTGCGATCATCGAGGATGAACTCGAACAGCATGGCGATCAGATTGATCACATCTTCATCGCCGCCGCCGACAATCCTGGATTTGCCGGTCTTGACGTTGACGCGCGTCAGCAACTGTTCCAGTTGATTGCGCAGGTCGAAATCGTCAGCTGCATCCTGAGAAGGCACGTATTGCTGCAGGTGAGACAGCAGACGCAGCAAGTCTTTGCTGGAAATCGGGCGTACTTCAGCATTGGGCTCGTGGCGCGGAACAAGGTTGCCACGCACGCTCAGCAGTAATTCCTGCAAGGCCGAGAAGACTTCCTGCACGCCCTTGTCGAGTTTGTCGGCAGCCTCGTTCAGCGCCGGATCGGACATTTCCGAAACACGACTCCTGGGCGCCGCGCGGTCGGACGAACGACGGGCAGGCAGGGCTTTCATGTCCGGCAGCACACCCGTGGCGATCAGCAACCGGTTCGCTTCGCAATACAGGTGGTCGGTGTTGGTCAGAACGTATTTCTCGAACAACTTGAGAATGATCAGCTTGACCTTGATCTCGACACCAAGGCTGCGCCCGGCCTCCAGAAAGAACCTGCAGAGCATCGCCGGCCCCAAGGGGTTGCTTTCCTCGGTGATGGCTTGCGCGATCAGCACGTTCAAGCGCGCAGTCAGCTGGCCCAGCGCAAGACTGTCGCGACTCATGACCTTGCTGACCATCGCATCGACAGCCACGGTTTTCTCGAGCTCGTCGTTATGCACCAGCGCCAGCTTGTCGAATGAAACGGCGGCTGGCAGGGCGGGCTCCTGAATTTGATACTGGCCTAGCGCCAGAAAAGACTCGTAGAACTTGTCGAGAAAGCAACGCTCTATGCTTTTGCGCTTGAGGCGCAAGTCACGCATGGCTTCAAAGAAGATGTTCTGGTCGGTGTTGTTGGAGGCACGGTCAGCCATTTCGAACAACGTATCGTCCGCGTTATCAAACAGCGCCTGCAGGGCATCCTTAAGCTGTTGCGCCGCTTTATCGCGGACCTGCAACAGCACAACGGGTAATCGGGCCAGAGGCGAACTCGCCCCTTGCGCAGGGAGCAATTTGCTCAACGGCACTACTTTTTCGTCGTTCGGCATTACACCCCCTGACAGGAAACAACCTGAACCCCATCACACACGTGGCTTGCTACCCTCGCACTGTGAAGCGACCCCCTTGGCCTTGCAAAACGTCAAACTCATGACGTCAATTTCAAGTCGGATTATCTTTCAAAACTTGTCATCAACACCAGTGAGACTTTTCCTTCACTCTCGTGAGAAATGTGACAAGGCACTCATATGCAGCGATAGACCACGTTTTTTGCGTTCCATCGCAAACCAATTTGCCTAACCGACCAACTGCACGTTGGGCAAACCGGGCATGAGCGCTGGCGCAGGTGGGTTAGCGCGATGCAGTGCCTTATACTCGGACGACTTTGTCAGTGGAGCCCGCTATGCCGAATTTACGAATTGCCGACCTGAGCGCCGAGATCGAAGCCAATGTGCGTCGCGCATTGCTTGAGGATGTTGGCAGCGGCGATATCACCGCCCAGTTGATTCCGGCAGAACGGCTGGCCAAGGCCACCATCATCTCGCGCGATGCAGCGGTGATCGCCGGCACGGCCTGGGTCGATACGGTCTTTCGCCAGCTGGACCCGCGCGTGGCGGTGCACTGGCAGGTGGTCGATGGTGAACGTGTCAGCCCCGATCAGGCGTTGTTCCACCTTGAAGGCCCTGCCCGTTCGCTGCTCACCGGCGAACGCA
The DNA here is from genome assembly GCF_030209255.1 of Pseudomonas sp. CFBP2511. Classification (NCBI taxonomy): domain Bacteria; kingdom Pseudomonadati; phylum Pseudomonadota; class Gammaproteobacteria; order Pseudomonadales; family Pseudomonadaceae; genus Pseudomonas; species Pseudomonas sp. CFBP2511. The sequence goes on from NZ_JARVSI010000022.1 coordinate 44,429, forward strand.
GTGCACTCAATTTTTTGCAGATGCTTTCCGGGGTCGCTACACGCGCGAAATATTTCGCCGATATCGTGGCGGGCACTCAGGTCAAACTGCTGGACACCCGCAAGACGCTGCCAGGCCTGCGTATGGCGCAGAAATACGCAGTCACCTGCGGCGGCTGTCATAACCATCGCATCGGTTTGTACGACGCGTTTCTGATCAAGGAAAACCATATTGCAGCCTGTGGCGGCATCGCCCAGGCCGTGACAGCGGCGCACCGGATCGCACCGGGCAAGCCTGTCGAGGTCGAGGTCGAAAGCCTGGGCGAATTGAAACAGGCACTGGACGCCGGGGCCGATATCATCATGCTCGACGAGCTTAGCCTGGATGACATGCGCGAAGCCGTGCGCCTGACCGCAGGCCGCGCCCTTCTGGAAGCCAGTGGCGGCATCAACGACGACACCCTGCGGGTCATTGCCGATACCGGGGTGGATTACATTTCCATCGGTGCGATGACCAAGGACGTGAAAGCCGTGGACCTGTCCATGCGCCTGAGCCTCTGACGCGCCGGGCAGACGACTGTCACCAATCGCTGGGGAGTAGACGCTTTGGAACACTGGTTTGTCATGAATGCGGGCAAGCAGCTCGGTCCGATGGATGATGCTGCGGCGCGGCTGATCGCGCGCGAAGCGCCTGGGGCTTGGTGCTGGAAACAGGGCATGCCGGACTGGCTGCCGATCTATCGGGTGGCTCAGGTGCGCGCCATGAAAAAGGACGGCGTGACGCCGTTCCCGGATCCGACGCCGGACATGATTCAGCCCAAGCCCTCAGGCCTGCCCGCACAGGCCGGCCCTGCATCTGCGCCTGTACCCGCCAAACGTCCTTCGTTTACCCCGGACCCGAACGCCTCGGGCGGCTACGGTCAGGGGCAAGCGACCGATGGCGTGGACTTCAAGCTGTACGGCGCAGAAACCCAGTTTGTCGAACTGGAGCTTGATCCCGGCGAAAGTGCCGTCGCCGAAGCCGGGGCGATGATGTACAAGACCTGCGACGTGCAGATGGAGACTATTTTCGGCGACGGCAGCAATCAGTCGTCCGGGCTGCTGGGTTCGTTGTTCGGTGCCGGCAAGCGCATGCTCACCGGCGAAAGCCTGTTCACCACGGTGTTCTCGCAACAAGGCTCCGGCAAAGGCCGAGTCGCTTTCGCTGCGCCCTACCCCGGCACCATTCTGCCCCTGAACCTGCGCGATTTCGGCGGCAAGCTGATCTGCCAGAAAGACAGCTTTCTGGCCGGCGCCAAGGGCGTCTCCATCGGCATCCAGTTTCAGAAGAAAATTCTCACCGGACTGTTCGGCGGCGAAGGCTTTATCCTGCAAAAGCTCGAAGGTGATGGCTGGGTATTCGTGCACATGGGCGGCACGGTGCGCAAGATCGAACTGGCCGCGGGCGAAGCGCTGGATGTGGATACCGGCTGCCTGGCAGCCATGACCCAGACGGTCGACTACGATATCCGCATGGTCGGCGGTGGCATCAAATCCATGCTGTTCGGCGGTGAAGGCGTGTTTTTCGCCAGGTTGACCGGGCCTGGCACGGTATGGCTGCAAAGCCTGCCCTTCTCGCGCCTGGCCGGGCGCATGCTGGCGGCCGGGCCGGCCGGCGTGGGCAGAAGCGAACGTTAATGTAACCACTTCGTCATTTGACCGAGGGCTATCCGACGCCCTCTTTGCCAAGGAAGCGACATGCAGATTACTCAAGGTCAACGCATCCCCCTTTCCACGCTGATTCAGGGCAACGATCTCACGCTGTCGATCGTGATCAAATCCGCGCATGTGATCGACTACGTCTGCTTTGGCGTCGATGCCAACGGCAAGCTGTCGGACGACCGCTACATGATCTTCTTCAACCAACCGGCCAGCCCCTGCAACAGCGTAAAACAGGCCAACGGCGGGGATTTCCAGCTCGCGCTGGACAGCTTGCCAGCCTCCATCGATCGGTTGGTGTTCACCGCGTCCATCGATGGCGCGGGCGTCATGAGCGATATCCAGGCGAGTCATTTCAGCATTCAGCATCAGGGCCGCGAAGTGGCTCGTGGCGAATTCTCCGGCGCAACCTTCGCCGCCGAGAAAGCCATCATGGTTGCTGACATCTATCGCAAGAACGGTGAATGGCGCATCGCATCCAACCTGCAGGGCTACAACGCCGGGCTGGATGCGCTGGTGGTGCATTTTGGCGGCGAAGTCGCGGATGCGCCGCCGCCCGCGCCTGCCGCCCCTGCACGCATTTCACTGGAAAAGAAAATCGCCGACGCCGCGCCGCAGTTGATCAGCCTGGCGAAGAAGGCTCAGGTCAGCCTGGAAAAAGCCAAGCTGACCGACACCAAGGCACGGGTCGGTCTGGTGCTGGATGCGTCTGGCTCGATGAACCCGCAATACACCCGTGGTCACGTTCAGGAAGTGGTTGATCGGCTGATCCCCCTTGCCGTGCATTTCGATGACGACGGCGCGCTGGATTGCTGGGCGTTCGGGGCAAAACCGCAGCAGTTGAATGCGGTCACGCTGGAAAACTTCCAGAACTTCATCAAGACCGATCACGGCGGCTGGAAAGACTGGGAGCTGGGCTCACGCATTAACGATGAGCCGAAGGCGATGCGCATGGTCATCGACTATTACAAGAAGTCAGGCGACAAGACGCCGGTCTACATCCTGTTCATCAGCGACGGCGGCGTGCATCAGGACCGGGAAATCACCAAACTGATGATCGAAGCCGCCAAGCTGCCGATCTTCTGGCAGTTCGTAGGCCTGGGTGGTCGCGGCTACGGCATTCTGGAAAAACTCGATGACATGGGCGGCAGGGTCGTCGACAACTGCAACTTCTTTGCCCTGGACCGTCTGGATGAAGTGCCGGAAGAGAAACTTTATGACCTGCTGATGGAAGAGTTTCCAGACTGGCTGAAAGCGGCCAAGGGTGCGGGGATTCTGTAGGGGTAAGCATGCGCAACAATGATCTCAACTACTGACTATCGTGCGACGCTCCGCGTCGCCATGCCGTTCAGGACGCTCCGCGTCCTCTTTGCGACGCAGAGCGTCGCGAAATGCGTTCCCACGCTGGAGCGTGCGGAACGATAATCTTAACTATCGTGCCACACTGGAGCATGTGAACAGCTAGCCTTGTAACCAGCCAATACTTTCAAAAGCCCCAATAAAAAACCCCCGTCATCGCTGGCGGGGGTTTTTATCAGGCGTTGCTCGGGTTTAGCCGATTGCCACGCCGTGTGCTTCTGCCAACGGCTTCAGGCCGCCTGCGAAGCCTTGGTCGATCGCCTTGAACTTGAACTCGTCGCCATTGCGATACAGCTCGCCGAAGATCATCGCGGTTTCGGTCGATGCATCTTCCGACAGGTCGTAGCGAGCGATTTCCTTGCCGTCAGCCTTGTTCACAACGCGGATGTAAGCGTTTCCAACCTGACCAAAGCTTTGCTTGCGCTCTTCGGCGGAGTGGATGGTGACCGCGAAAACCAGCTTCTTGACTGCCGCTGCCAGGCCAGTGAGCTTGACCGTTACCGACTCGTCATCACCGTCGCCAGCACCGGAGCGGTTGTCGCCCAAGTGTTCAACCGAACCATCGGTCGATTTCTTGTTGTTGTAGAAAATGAAGCTGTTGTCGTCCAACACCTTGCCATTTTCGCCAACGATGAAGATCGACGCATCCAGATCGAACTCGGTGCCGTCGGTAACGCGTGGATCCCAGCCCAGGCCCACGGTGATTTCTGTCAGGCCCGGGGCCTCTTTCGACAGGGAAACGTTACCGCCTTTACTCAGACTTACTGCCATGTTCGTAATCCTTTTCAGAAAAATGGTTAGGCGTGAATTAGAAATTCATGCCGAAAGAGTTGGCAACCGCTTTCAGGCCACCGGCATAACCCTGGCCAACCGCACGAAACTTCCACTCGCCAGCGTTGCGATACAGCTCGGCAAACACCATTGCAGTTTCGGTCGAAGCGTCTTCTGCCAGGTCATAACGAACAACTTCAGAGCCAGACTTTTCATTCAGGACGCGGATGAACGAGCCACCCACCTGACCGAAATTCTGCTTGCGGCTGTCGGCATCGTGAATGGTCACGACAAAAACGACCTTGTCGACATCGGCAGGTACGCGGGTCAGATCGACCTTGAGCACTTCGTCGTCGCCATCGCCAGCACCGGTAAGGTTGTCGCCGGTATGCTCGACGGAGCCATCAGCACTTTTTAGCTGGTTGTAGAAAATGAAGTCAGCTTCACTGCGGACCTTGCCATTGGCGCTCAGCAGGAATGCGCTGGCGTCCAGGTCAAACTCCTGGCCGTCAGTGGCACGCGGATCCCAGCCCAGACCAAACAATACGCTGGTGAGGGTCGGGTCGGTTTTCGACAGCGAAAGGTTGCCACCTTTTTGCAGAGTCAAAGCCATGATTCGTTTATCTCCTTTATCCAGTGTTTACGCTTTTTCTTCGGCAGGTTCTTCTTTACCCGGGAAGAGCAGGCTTGCAACGATACCGATGATCAGCACGACAACCACGACCAGCAAGCTGGCGTTGGCGCTGATTTCGTAACCGTGATGGAACAGATGGTTGGTCGCGTTCAGGCCCAGCTTGATGGCGATGAAGAACAGCAAGGCGATAACTGCCTTTTCCAGATGCACCAGGTAACGTTTGAGGGCTTCAAGTACGAAATACAAGGTACGCAGCCCCAGAATCGCGAACAGCATGGCCGAGAACACGATCAGAGGCTCACGGCTCACGGCGATGATTGCAGGCACGGAGTCGAAGGCGAACAGTACGTCGGAGATCTCTGCCACGACCAGACACAAGAACAGCGGGGTCGCGAACAGAGCGCCTTTGGCGGCCAGTGTGATACCGGCGTTTTCCGGTTTCTTGACTTCTTCTTCCAGCACCGAGCGACGCACGAAGAAGTTGCTGCCGTGCAGTTTTGGCCACACCGGGAACAGTTTCTTGGCGAAGCGATAAGCCATGTGTTGCGAGTAGTCGACTTCTTCGTCGTCGTCATCACCCGCTCTGAGCATCATGATGGCTGTCCAGGCAACGATGACCGCAAACACCACTTCGACCCACGGGCCCAGCGCCAGCAGGCCTGTACCGATGGCGACGAAGATGCCGCGGAAAACGATGGCACCGATGATTCCCCAGTACAGAACGCGGTGGCGCAGGCCATCCGGAATCTTGAACCAGGAGAACAAGGCCATGAACACGAACAGGTTGTCGACGCTCAGTACTTTTTCCAGCGCATAACCGGTCACGAACAGCGTGGCAACTTCGGAGCCGTGCTGCACATACAGAAAACCGGCGAAAGCCAGCGAAATGGCGACCCAGAAAATCGACCACGCCGAAGCTTGCGCGAGGGTGATCGGCTTGTTTCCGCGATGGGAAAACATATCGATAGCCATGGCCGTAATGGCCAGACCGACGAAAACCGCCATCGTGAGTGGAGGGAAGCCTAGAGAGGTGCTTTCCATTTAACTGCGTTCCTTAGGGTAAAAAATTACAGGTCGAAATCGGACGGGTTGAGGCCAAGCTCTCGGCAGATCGTGCGGCAGACTTCCCGCTCTTTCTCATCGAAGCTGCCATCGGCACCACCGATAGCACAGCAGACGCGCACCAGCAAACGGGAGGCGTCTTCTTTCTTTTTGATCTTACCGATGGTTTTCAACGCTTCGGCACGGCCAATTTCAAAATCGAACTCAAACTTGGAGCAGGCTTCCTGAAAACCCTGAATGACTTCCTTCATGTCGAAAACTTTCAATTCCTGAGAGTTTTGAATGAAACCGGCCATTTTCTGCTTTTCACTGGAGCTGATATCACCGTCAGCGGCCGATACCAGGGCACAGCCGGAAACCACAGCGTCCATGAATTCGCGATTCTTGAACTTCGAGACTTCCGAAGCCAACTTGTCGCGAGCAGCTGTTGCGTTTGTTTTCAACCAGTCCAGCATGTCTATCTCCCATGAGGCGGCACAGCCAGCCCAGAAATACCACGGTGTTGTTTACTTGGAACCGGCGGCCCAGCGCATGCCCCAGCCATAGGCCTTGTCCATGTTGCTGTGGCCGTTATGGAAATCGACACAGCGCGTCACCTTGACCGAGCCGTTGTCGTTTTCCAGCAAAGCAATTGCACACATGCCCTGACGACCACCTTCTTCATTGAGGCGAACCTCAATGGGCGGCTGACCTGGCGCGTGGATGGTGACAACTCCGTCGGTTTCTTTCCAGTTTGGCGCACCGTCGTAGATGAAGGCATAGACCAGAATTCGACGGATCTTGTTCCAGTGAGCACCGTTGATGTGCAGCCACTCGCCGTCGCTGATAGAGCCGGTACGGTCATCACCCATCAATTTGATGAAAGGCTCGGCATTGAGCGAACCAAACGAGTTGCCCAGTGCCTGAACAGCACCTTTGAAACCGTCCTGCAATTCAAAGAGGCAGCCTACATCAAGGTCGATGGCCGTGCTCTTCTTCATCGAGAAGAAGCCGCCGCCTTTGGTGTCGTTGCGACGGTTCCAGTTCAGGTTGACGCGCATCTCGCCGAAGCCGGCACTGGATTTTTCCAGACTGATCGAAGCACGGGTCTTGTCCAGCGTAATCTTGCTCAGGTTGACGGTCGGCTTGGCCGCTGGCGCTGGCGCTGGAACAGGTGCAGGTGCAGGTGCAGGTGCAGGTGCAGGTGCAGGTGCAGGTGCAGGTGCAGGCTGATCCTGCGGCGCGGAGACTTCAACCCCAAAGTTTTTTGCCAGTGGCTCAAGGCCGCCGGCAAAACCCTGGGCGACGCAACGGAATTTCCACGCGCCCTGACGCAAATAGAACTCGCCCAGAATCAGCGCGGTTTCTTTCATGCCGTTGGTAGGGATATCCGCTTCGATACCGCCGGTAATGTTGAGGGCCAGACGCGACACGCTGCCAAAACTGGCTTTGTTCTCGTAGATGGTCGCGGTCAGGGCAACCTTCTCTATGACCGGGTCAAGGCGGCTGGTATCGAGGCTGAATACCGCACGACCGGCCAACGCTTCCGTCTGCTGGACCGCGCCGCCGTTCACGCTTTTCTGGCCATAGAAACACATGTCCTGATCGCCACGCACCTTGCCGGAACTGGTCAGCAGGAACGCAGATACATCGATATCCGCATCCGCGAGCGGAGAATAAATGATCTCCACCGTTAGCGGACCGGCAGCGACTGGGGCGTTGGCGCCCGGGACAAGTTGGGTCATGCGCGTACAGCTCCAATAGCCAGTTCGACCAGATCATCGGCGGTACGGCCGTTGGTGGCCTGGCCTACGGCGGTGAAATCCCAGCCGGACGGCGTACGCGACAGATAAGACATCACCACGCCCGTGTGCTGGCCTTTCTCGGACAGATCAAAGCGGCCCAGTTCGTTGCGAGTGCCCAGATCCACGATGCGGCAGTAGGCATTGGCGACTTTTTCGAAGTTCTGACCGGTGAACGAGTTGACGGTGAACACCAGATACTTGACCGTCGCTGGCAGTTTTTCCAGGTCAACGCTGATGGTTTCATCATCGCCAGCGCCTTCGCCAGTACGGTTGTCGCCGGAGTGAAGAATGGCACCGTCGCGCGATTGCAACTGACGGAACCAGACCAGATCGAGCGGCTTTTTATCGGCATCGAGCATGATGCACGAGGCATCCAGGTCGATATCGCCCCCACCACCACCGAGCAGTTTGCCGAAGAAACCACTGGCTTTCTCAGGGTCCCATCCAAGGCCCATGCTGACTTTTTTGAGGCCGGTGCCAGCGGTTTTCTCGAGAGAGATCGTCTGGTTCTTTGCCAACGTGAGTGCCATTTTTCGCTCCATGTGGTCGTCGGAATACGGATAAAAGTGTTACAGCCTTACCGTGTTGGCCCGTCTTTGCCATCAGGATTGTGTAACTTGGCGTTAACGGGGCCTTTATAACGGCCTCGACGCCACGTCGGATGGAACAATCGCCAGTGCGCATCCTGAGCAGCGGCAAGCAATTCGTGATCACCTCGCGTGTCGCCCCAGGCGCGAACCCGGAACTGCGTCAGCGGCCCGTAAACGCTTTCAAGACGCGCCACCTTGGAGTCGCAACGGCAATTACTGCCCTCGATCAAGCCGGTCAACTTGCCGTCGATGACTTCCAGATTGGTGCCGATCAGCTCCACTTTCAAGCGATCAGCAAAGGGTTGCAGGACCATAGCAGGCGATGCTGAACAAAGCGTGACAATGGCACCCTTTTCGATTTCAGCCGCGATGGACTCAAGCGCAGCAGGGCGCATCAGGCGTTTCCAGTGCGAATGGCAGAAGGCTTCGGCCTTCTGTTGCAGCCACTGCGCTTCAACGCCGCTCAGAAAAGCCTTGATCAGCCGGCCTTTGAGTTCGTCACGGCTCAGGCGCTTGGTCAGGTAGCCAAGGCTGGGCAGCACCAGCCGCGCCATGCGTACGGAGAAAACACGTTGCCCGAAGGCGAACTTGAGAAACGGAACAAAGCTGTCGTGCCGGGTAATCGTCCCATCGAAATCGAACACCGCCAGCAAGCGTTGTTCCACTTCGATTTCAAGATCAGGTCCTACCGGTGCAAGATCAGGTTCTACGGTTTCAAGGTCAGGTTCTATCATCTAGCTAACTGCCTCAGCGAGTCGAATGCTGGCATCCATGATCGAAGCGGGTGTGGGTAACACTCCGTGCCATTTGGCGCGCTCCATGATGTGGGTTGCCCACTTATAGTGGGTGGCCGGTTCACACATCGCATCGTTGTACTTGAACACGGCGGGCGCCACAGAGTTCAAAATCATCCGGGCGGAGTTCATGTCCTCCAGACTGACGCGTAGTGCATTCTGAATGATATTGACCTGCGAGGGGTGAATTGCCGTCTTGCCGACCAACCCATTGGTAATATCGAGCGCCAGTTCCTGTTCCAGAATGTCTGGTGTGGCGAGCTGTTCGAACACCGGCGCGGTGAGCGCAAAGCCCTGCGCGCCCATCACCCCCGCCAGCATCGGGATCACATAACCCATCGGGGTTGAATACAGGGTCATGGCCGGATTGCGGCGCAAGCCCAGGCAGCCCATCAGGTCATTGCCACCGATGCGCAGAGCGATGATCCGCTCGTGCAGGCTGGCTTTGAGCGCCTGCCCCAGCTCGACCATGGCCGTCGGGTTGAACACTTCCGGGGTTTCCAGTGTAGGCATCAATGCCAGCGCAGGGTTGGTAACCGCCTCCTCCCAGCTCGTCAGACTTTTCAGCGACAGCTTGGGGACAACGAACCCGTCAACGTGGGCCATCAACGGCCAGTCGTTGAGAATACGCGCCATCGCCGCATCACGCGGGCGAACGAACAGCAGCGGGCCATTGGCCGGACGACCGCCCCGATCGTGGATGCGGGTCAGCACCTGGCGCAGGTTGAGCAATGCGGTGTCGACATCGATCAGCGCGACCGCATCTTCCAGGCAGACAACCAGCGAACGCAGCTCGGGAATCTTTTCGCCGAACACCACATCGACGATGTCGTCCCGGGTAGCGGGCATGTACAACGTTGCCCCCAGCGCGTAAGGCGAGAATAAGGCCATTAGCCGAGACTCCGTATGATGGTCACCGCCCGGTAGGGGCCCAGGACATCGCCGACTTCTTCAACGGGGATGCCCGCTTTTTGAGTCAGGTGCAGCAGCAATTGCACGTCGCTGTCAGCCAGATTGCGCACCAGCACGTGATCCGGCACGCGGCGCATGACTGCCCGTGTGGCTTCGGCAATGCCCGGCTTGACGCGATTCAGGTTATTGACGTCGAAGCGCTCGGCCAGCGTGTCGATCACCCGGGATGCCGCAGCCTTGAGTTCGCTTCGCTGCTGAGGCGTCCAGGGTGCCAGCGTCAGCGCACATTCTTTCTGACGACGCTGGATGTCGATCTGTTCAATAAAACCGCGTGTAACGTCATGCGCCTGCAAATGCTCATAGACCACGCAACCATGCAGCCCGCCGTCGGTCGGCCAGATAGAGCGCGACACCAGCCCGGACACCGTTGCACCCAGAATGCCGGACGGAATTACCCAGTCTTCTGCAGACGCCGCCAGCCAGGCGCTGCCGCATGGATCGGCGAGCACCACCAGGCGCGGGTCCTGGGGAAAACGTGTATCGCCCGCCAGGCTGCGGCGAATCTCACCGGATATCGCGCCTTTGCCGGTCCAGCCGTCAACAAACACGATGTTCTGCGCGCCGTGGGCCTCAATGATGGCCTCCAGCGCTACGGTATCGATGCCGCGATCGCGGACAATGCTGATGCCGTAGTGATGCGTTTCGCGATCAAGGTCAATCAAGGCCCGACGCAACAGCACACCGAGCGGCAAACCGGCGCGCACGAATGACACCAGAATAATCGGCGAGCCGTCGCATTCATGATCGAGCGCCTGCACCAGCGCCTGCACATCAGCAGCCATGCGCGCGCCGTTCTGGCTGAGTGCCAGCTCGTACAGCGCCTGGTGGGCAGCGCTGGGCGCGGATTCCTCGCTGATCATTTCCGAATAGTGCTTTTGCCGCGTCTGGATCAGGCGTTCCTTTTCCTCGACGCTGGTGGTCTGCATGTCGACGCTACGCAACAGAAAATGCACGTCGTCGCTCAGGTAGCTGCCGCTGCCGACCGTGTCGAGCCCGTGAACGGGATCACTCATGTGCTGCTCCGACAAACATTTTCGCCAACTGGCTGCGCGCAGGCGTCGCCCACCAGTGACACTCATCCATGAAACCCAGGTCGGTGATGCTGTCGCCAAAACCGAGCACCGGACGTTCGCCATTGATCGCCAGGTCACGACGCAGCCATTCCTGCACGGCGTAACGCTTGGCCAGCCCCTCGGGCAGGAAGGCCAGATTGTTGCCGTTACCGTGGATGTGCATGCCGTCGAGCAAGCCTCGGGCCTGCATTTCGGCGAGCACCTTGGTGAGGATGCTGTCATCGCTTTCGTTGTGCTTGGTCACCACGTAATGAAACAACTGTGCCTCTTCAACCACCCAGCCACGCAGTGAAAAGCCCATCTCCTGACCGATTGCCAGCGTGGCGGCAGACAATTCATGCAGCCGCGACTGATAGCTGGCCAGAGTCTGCTTCATCTGCTCGTTCCAGTCAGGGTCCAGTCGCCCCATGACATCGAGCATCACGCCGCCATGCGAACAGATCGCGCCGGCAGTGAACGGCAACTTCACCCGGCTGTAAGCCTCTACACTGCGCGCGGTCACCGGCACCACATCGGCGTGCGCCAGTAGCCAGTGCGCGAAGGACTTCTGCACGTTGGTCATGTAGCCGTTGGCATTGCCGCTGATATCCAGCGTTGCGACGTGCTTTTCAATGTCAGCCGGTGTTTTGCGCGCGGTCTGGAACAGGGTGTCGTCCAGATCGACGAAGATCAGCGGGCGGTCGTTACTCATCGCAAATCACCTCGGCGTTCAGCGCTTCAATCAGCTCGGCGGGTACGGCCTGCCTGGGGGTTTCGGTACAGATCAGCACTCGGTCAAACTGACCCGGTCGCACGTTGTAAAGAAAGTTGGGGATGCCCAGCCCGTAGTTGTCCGAGAACGACAGCGCGTGATCGATGGCATGCCCCAGCGCAATCGGCGAACGGCTGGTGGAGCTGAAATGCACATCAGCCCCGGCTTTTTCCAAGCGCTCGGCCAACAGAAACGGACGCCAGACAAACTCGCTAGTGCCAACCACCAGAACACGCTCGCCTTTGTTTACCGTAAGGCCAGGCGCCAGCGTATCGGCAACCGCCAGCACGCCCATGCGCCCCCAGTCGTTGGCGGTCAGCAACGGCCAGTCGCCCATCGCAACGGTGCCGACTTCCGGCATGTCCGGCAGCGGCGCGCTGACGTCCTCGTCAAAGGAATACGAGCCCTGCAACAGCGACACCTGCTCAGCCACCGCGCCCATCGACGTGCTGACCGCACCTGCCGACCAATCAGTGAGCACGCAGGTCACCACCCGCTCGATCTTGCTCAGCCCGGCCTCGACCAGCGCCTGATGCAGATTGATGAACGTCTTGCCCGTCGACGCTTCGTCATCGACCAGCACCAGCGAACGTGCACCGAGCATCATGTCGCGCAGCGCAGGATCGGCAGGCAAGTGAATCAAATGCGCGCTGGCGTGGCTGTGCTCTTCTTCAAAACGGGCGAACAGCTCGGTGCCGGTTGGATGGCGCGTGCTGACCAAGTACAGCGCATCGGAACGCGTTTCGCTGTAGGCACGGTGCACACCGGCACCCAGGCCCACGGCCGTTTCGGCCATACCGATGACCAGCACCGGGCCTGGCAGGTCTACCGGAATCTTGTGCGCCAGGTCCTGAAAACTCTTGAGCATCACGCTCGGGCGCGCCGGGATATGACGCCCGAGCACCCGCGAAACGAACAGAAACGCGCGTTTGGGATTGCGCCGCTCGGCGAAGCCGAACAGTGAATCCGGGGCAATGGTGGACGAATCGACGCTGACGTCGAGGCGACCACGAAGCAGATCAGCACGAAGCTTTGTAGGGTTGGAAAAAGCTGCGCTGCTGTCCATCGATATATTCCTGATTAGCGGGGCCGCGGCCCCTGGCGCCTGCAACATGGGCAGGCAACACCGACTTCATTGGCGAGAGGCTTCGACGAGCCATAACGATGACTGGAAGGTGCGTGAGATTTCTGTGGTGGTGTACGACCTTTCCGCTCGGGCATGCGGCGCATCGATGCGGCACGCCTGTAGAAAGGACATCAGCAGTGCGGATTTCACTGCAAAATTCATGTTTTGCCCGTCCGGTACCGTGGACGTCACCATGCCGATGACTGCGCCGCCGTTGTCGAACAACGGGCTGCCGCTGGAACCGGGCTGAATGGGCGCGGTGAACTGGAACAGGCTGGCGTCGTTGTGCAGGCCGAACAGTCCGGAAATACCGCCCTGCGTCACCTGCAACCCGCCGCCGGAAATGGACGCCAGTGGGTAACCCAGCACCGCCACCGTATCACCCGGTTCACAGCCCTGCCCTTCACGGAAGGTAACCGCAGACAACGGCGGCGCGCCTTGCACCCGCAGCAAGGCGATATCGTTGCGGCGGTCGATCACCACCGCCTCGGCCTTGTAGCGGCCTTCCAGCGAATTGATATAGAACACGCCCATGTCTTCGATGACATGCGCGCAGGTCATGACGTGCGCCGGCCCGACCACAAACGCGGTGCCGGTGGCCGACTCGTGCCGTGGACCACCCGCCGGCCCACCCGACCCGCCAGACGGACGACGCGGATGACGATCGTCCACTTCCAGACCGATCTTGCGGCCGAACGCCGACAGCCCATACGCCGAGCCTTCGCTCAGCGCGCGAAATTTCCATTGGTCGTTGCGCTTGTAGAACTCGCCGATGATGATCGCTGCTTCGCCGTTATCGCGCAGGTCCAGGCGATGCTCGATATTGGCATCCACTTTGAGACGCAGGCTGGCAAAATCGCGGATCGGGCCCATCGCGGCGTACACGTAAACCATCAGCAATACGCGATCACTGCCCGCCGGGAGCCTGTCCAGCTTGAGCGTGCAGCCAACATCCTGAGGGCCGCCGCTCCACTCCATCCAGCTCTGTTCCTGATGCAACAGCGCCGGGTCGCCCATGGGCTGGCGTTTTTCGTTGACTGCCAGCAGCGCCACGGCGGCGTATTCACCGAACACCGAAGATGTACCGCTCTCCAGGTTCCAGGAGCAGTGGGCGTTAGCTAAAGCAGTGTTTGCACCTGGCGCCAGAAGCTGCATGCCCGATCCTCCTTGATAAGAGCGATTATTGATAGCAAAAATCTATTATCCTGATCAAACCGTAGCCCGTACAGCGACCGTGATGGCCTTGATGCAGATATCCTCAAGCCAATGTGTTTCCGGTTCTTTCAAGCCGAGACGCCGCGCGGCGAAAATGCCCGGCAGGTTAACGCCGGTTTCACGCGTGTAACCGATCCCGCCCGAGTAGCGCGGGTTGATTTCCAGCAAGCGCGGCGTGCCGTCAGCGTCGTCGCGGGTCTGCACATTGATCAGCCCGTCACAGGCAAAATGCTCAGCGGCTCGCACCGCCAGTTGCACGGCTTCGCTGTCGCGTTCAAATGTCTGATTCAAACCCACCTTGCGCCGCCCGACAAACGCGACCGCCTTGCCGTGTTCGCAGACCATGTCCACCGAGCACTCGTTACCCGGCATATAAGGCATGAGCAGCATCGCCGGGCGCTCATCGGCCTGACGATAGGCATTAAGGTACGCCTGAAACGTCGTTTCGCGCGCATCCGGGTTTGCGAAACAGCGAAAATCGTCGACATCGGTCTTGAACCGCCAAAAACCACGGCCATAAATCCCGACTACCGGCTTGATACACACCTCGCCCGAGACCGACAGCGCGTCATAGGCCGCTTGCAGCTCCTCGGTGTTGCAGGCAGTGATTGCCGGGATACACGCCAGCCCCGCTGCCTCGGCCGCCGCCGTGAAACGACTCTTGTCATCGACATCCAGAAACGTTTGCAGGGACGTTCCGCCAGTGACGAGGTCCAAGCCTTCGGCGACAAAACGAGCACGCTGCGCTTCATAAATGCCACCGACCCGCCCGGCGACGATCGTCTTCACACCCAGCGAGCGAGCGGTTTCAAGCACCCAGTCGATGCGCTCTTCATTGTCGAGCGGCTCTTGCAGCGCCACGTCGGCCTGCCCGGTAATTTCGGAGCGTTGCTGACGATGGGACGCAATAATTTTCACCGAAGCAGGCAGCGCATCACGCGCACCGATGATCACTTCACGCTGGCTGGATTGCCCTTCAAGGAACCAAATCATGTCAATCTCCGGAAGACTGCGCCGCTTGAAACGGCCTTGTCGAATTTTGTAATAACTGTTTTGCTTCGAATACGTTCGGATTAGGGCAAAGTCACGCAATTTTAAACAGAGGACGCTGGTATGAAGTGGCTTAAAAGGTCGATTTGGCTTGTGGTATTCGTTGCACTCGGGATCGGCGCATTAAGCCTCTACTACGTCCTGCCGCGCCATGATGTCGTGATGATCACCGGCGTGGAAGTCAAAAGAATGGACGCCGACGGCGTGGTCAACGCCGAAAACCCGGCAGACGGCCCGACCCGTGACGTGTACTTCATCAACACCGAAGACCCGGACACCAAGAAAGTCGTGGTCTACCGCAACGAAGACACCGCCTGGAGCTTCCCGTGGTACTTCAAATTCGACTCCGCCGACATCCAGGCCAAAGCCCAGGGCTACTCACGTGATGCACAGCAACTGGCGCTGATTCGCTATTACGGCTGGCGGATAACGATCCTGTCGATGTTTCCTAACGTGACAGAGATTGAGGCTGTGACGAGTCGTGATCAGCCGTTTCCGGTTTTCAATACGGTGTTTTTTGTGGTGGTTGGGTTGCTGGTGGTGATTGTGGTGGTTGGGGTTAGGAGGAGGTTTCGCAGGCAGCCGCGGGTTGATGGGACGCCTCGGTAATTCTTGTACCTTAACCGTTAAGAAAAGCCCGATCTGTGATCGGGCTATATTTTGAGTTGCTGGAACTTGCCTGTCGCAGAGAATCTCCACGGCACACGAAACGCTGCGCCGCCTTTTACCAACAGAGCCGGCTCGGTAATTGATGGCCACCACCGGACCAGATTCTCCGCCTTGTTCCAGTAGTTCATTTGCCCCCACTGCCTGGCAAGGCAGAAGATCGGGAGGCCGCATTCCCTGAATGCAAAGCGCTCAGCGTCTCCCTTGGAGAATTTATCCTGTGAGACGACTGCCCACCCGCCTTCTTTTTTGAGGTGGGTGACCCAGTCAATATCTGCAGCGTTTGCAGGAAACCTTTCGCGCAACGAGACTACAGAATGGCCTTCACATTTGGTCAACTCGTTAAGCGCTCTGGCAATAGCAGGCGGCAGATTGTTATCAATCAGAAAATTCAAGCCGCGATCCTGTGCTCAAAATTGACTGCGGCTTCCACTGCTGCTGGCGGAATCTCATAGAGTAGTGCCACGCGCTTCGCGCTCTGACCTTCAGCCAGATAGGAATGGTAAATAGCGGCGGTGTCGATTCCGGTGATTGTCAGTACTGGTTTGCCGAAGTTTCTTGCAGGGTCCAACACCACCGCCTTGCTGCGCTTGACCGGATACCAACGTTTTGCCGACTCTTCACCAGCGTAATCAATGCCCTCATACAGCGACGGGGTGATGACCTGTTTGAAGGCATATTGTCGCTTGACCAGATCCAGCAGCGCCTCGTCGCCGGTTTCGTCCAAAACGGTTGCAAATATATCCCGCCCGTCGGTTTGAAAGCGTCTGCACGTAAACGGATAGCGCTGGCCGAACATCTCTCGGGCTTGTAACGAAGCGCTGCGGATCGCTTGCAAGCTGACGCCATGCTGGCGAAACGCATGGACAAAGCGAATTTCCAGCAGGTCGTGGAAGCCGAGCAGCTTGTCGTCAAGAAATGCAATTTCCGGAGCCCAGAGGCCTGGATGTTCAACCCCTGAGGCGCTGTAGCCAAACATCCATCTACGAATGTCCTTTGCCGGAATGCCGGTGTATGAGGACGCTTGCGAAGCGGTGTACAGCCCAACGCCGAGGAGGCGACTGGGTGATGCGGTGGTGTTCATAGCCCCTCCCTTTATGTGTGGAGTCATCAGGTGGGTGATTCTGGGCTCGATTCGGATATCAATCAACGGGCGTTTTGGTCACCAAAGTGGATTAGGAAGTGGCCTAACGTAAAAGCTGAAACGTCCTACGATGCGACCGCGATAACACCGAGCAATCGAATCAAAACGCCCCCGGCGGAGCACATCCACCGGGGGCGTTATCGTTTCGACAGGTGAGTCTGGCCTGGGTTTTTAGCGGGCTCAGGCCTTATTGAACAGTTCGGGCAAACCTTCCGCTTTCAGTACCGCCTTGACGGATGGACGCGCTTCGACTCGAGCCATGAACGCTTGCAGAGCAGGCAGCGCTTCCAGCGAAATGCCAAAATTGACAGACCAGCGGGTTACCGCGAACAGGTACGTGTCGGCAACGCTGAAGTCATTACCCAGCAGGTAATCACGACCATCCGCCAGCAGGCCATTCAGGTAGGTTTGTTTGGCAATGACCGGGCGCTGGCCGTCGGTGGCATCGGCCCCTTTTTGCCAGATAGAAAAGCGGTGTCCATGCCTTGTGATATTCAGCGGCCAGGTAATTGAGTATCTCCTGCAACCTTGCACGCGCAAGCGTGCCATTGGCTGGCACCAGCGCTGGTACGAAGTGGTCGCCCAGATATTGCAGCACGGCAGCGCCTTCGGTCAGAACAGCACCGTCATCCAGCCCCAGCGCAGGAACAGCCCCTTTGGGGTTGATCGCGTAATAGTCTTCGCCGGATTCAAGCGTGTGCTGGCGCAGGTTCACCTTGACCAATTCGTGAGCGACACCCGCTTCGTGCAACACGATGTGAGCGCCGAGCGAGCAGGAACCAGGCGAGTAATAGAGCTTCATAAGGACGATTCTTCCGGTGGTTGAGAATGAACCGATCCTAGCACCCGGATAACTTTTGTATAGCTGGTAACTTAAGGTTACTCTCATTCTCCGGTTACCGTTCTGTAACCTGGTTACGCGCTGGAAACTCGCGATCCGACAAAGGAACACCCCCGGCAATGTCATTGAAAATGCGCAAAAGCAAAGTCAACCATCCCGTACCTGAGTGCGCGGTGGCAGCGTGCATGTGGTTGCTGGGCGGCGTCTGGACTCCAAATCTGCTGTGGAGTTTGAGTGGCGGGCCTCGGCGATTCGGCGAACTGCGCGTCGACATCCCCGGTATTTCGGCAAAGATGCTGTCGGTAAGGCTTAAAGAGATGGAAGAGAAAGGTGTGGTGGTTCGGACGGTGCTGGCGACCTCGCCGCCTTCTGCGGAGTACAGTCTTTCGGAGCTGGGGCTGGAGTTGCTGCCGGCGATTGAGGCGATTGCAAAGATTGGGTATCGGTTGAGGTTGGAGCAGGAGGTTGGGGGATAAATACTGGATGCTTGAACGCACTGCATACGTTTATGGCTTTATAGCTTCCGGCCCTCGGCGGAATGCCTCCAATAAAAGGGCCTTATCGGGCAGAAGTACCAGAACTGGCCGCGAGCATACCGCCTAACAACAGACAGAGAGTAAGTATCGCCTCTGAGGAGACGGTTGCCCATGCCGCTCCCAGAGCTCCATACAGCGGGACAAGCCAGGCGTTAAGGCACACGTTTACCAGTAACGAAAATGCAGCGCTGATCAAGAAAAAACGCTCTCGATGAGTTGCGACTGCGCATTGCGTAAGAACAAAGTTTGGGAGAGCGAAGAACAACGAAATCGACAACCAACCCATGATCGGCTGCGTTTCATCTACGTAAGCACTACCGAAAAGCAAGCCAACCCCCCATCCGCCTGACATCCAGCCCCCACCCGCCAGCAATGCCCCAATCGCAAAAGCAATCAGTATCGCCTTGCGACTGAAATTAACGCTACCGCCGGGCGTCTCCGCCAGATGCCGCATGCGTCGGAACATGACTAACGCTACGGGAGTTGCCAAGAGCATGACACCGTCGATCAAACGGCAAGCAACGGCATAGGAACCCACCTGCGGGACATAGCCCAGCACGCTATGCAAAATGACGATGTCTACGCGGTGGTAGATCGTTGTAAGCAGGTCTAGTAACAGAAAGACGAACGCGCTGCGGTAAGCCCATACAGGCAACACCAAGGGCGCTTTGATCAGCACAGGCAAATCTCGCCGAAACCAGACGAATGTCAGCAGCAGGCCAAGTCCCCAGGCAGAAAAAATCGCTACGGGTGTAAGGCCGAAGATAGCTATGCTGGACAGGATCATCAGCGCGCTCAGACTCCGAGCACAAACCTGAAAAAACGCGTCCTTAGAAAACTCTCCCGCGCCTTTGAGCCAGGACGATAACCATGTAACCAGTGTTATTGCGCCGAAGCAGAACACTGCCGCAGCCAGCGCCACACCCTCTACCCAGCGGGAAGCCAGGCAGGCGAGCAGCATCAACACCAGGCTGCTGATCACAAGATGCAATAACGCCTGGCGCGGCAACGTTTGATTCAACGCCTGCAGGGCTGCCGTAGGAGAAGCTCGCTCACGTAGAAAAAGGGTTTTAAGTCCCGCGTCCTGAATCAGTGCCAGAAACATGGCGAGAACATAAATGTAGGTGTAAGCGCCAAATGCGTCCGGCCCCATGCTTCTCGCCAGGAGAACCGAGATTCCAAGCGACATCGCAGCGCCATAAATCGTTGACATCCACTGAACGATCAGAGGACTGCCTTTCCTCAACAGAGAAAATACCGAGAAATTCGATGGAGTTTCAGTGCCCTGTAAAGGCATCTTTGCAGCCATTGAATACTCCGAAAGAAAATACTTTATCTACCGCTTACCAAGACTAGTCTCTACCCACTCGTCTCAGGATTGAGCCTCGTACACAAAATGCTAGCACAGGTGTCGTAGTCATCTTGCGGGAGGTTGCGCAATAACGCCCTGCATCCAGAAGCGAGGAAGGTATCGCCCACCGAAATCTTCACTAAATTGCTGTCTGCGTGTGTCCATGTCGGGTAGGTCGCGAACAATGGTGTAGAAAATCATGCCTGTCGCAAGCGTCAGGCAAAGCAGCCAAGCACGACTGAGCGCAACACTGGCCGGACGAGGGGCTGTTTGCCATTCATGCAACGCCAGCAGCCAGCCTACAATGATCGCCAGCCAGAGTTGCGAATAGGGCATGACGATCACGCCGTCGACCATCGACTGGGTCAGGGCACCAACAAGACTGGCGAACAGGCACAAGCGCATCAGGTCAACAGGCTCAAGAGACAGCGCACGCTTGTGCAATAGCACCGCGGTGGTGCTCAACCCATATAACGCAAGGCCTGCCACGCATAACGTCGAGGGGATTCCCCATTCACAGGCCCATTGCAGAATGGCCTGATGTGGGTGCGCCGCCACGGCATTCCATATATCAGCGAAATGCATGGGACCAAACCCAAGAAGCGGGCGCTGTTTGATCATTTCCCATGCTTGTTGCCAGAGAATTTCGCGTGCGGACAGCGAGGTCGTCAGGCGGTCGCCTGCGAAATTGCTGACTTCGATACCCAGCAGGCCTGGTAGAACGCTGAATAGCAGACTGAACAGCAGGAGCCCTGTCGAGGCCGCGCCCAGTTGCCACCCGGCCCAGCGGCGTCCGGCACGCCCGAGGCAAAACGTTACGGCAACCGCAGCCGCCATGCCCAGCCATGTGCCGCGAGTACCGCCACTGATCGCGATCATCCACCAGAGGCTGGTCAGGCAGAACAGGCTGACCTTGATCGAGCGTCGTGTAGAGGTCAGTAGTAGTGGCAGCACCAGTAAGGGCAGTGTGAAGGTCTGGAATTGGCCGTAAAAGCGCTTGTTGGAAAAACCGTCGAGTAGGAGGTCGGTGTCCAGGGTAGGGGCTAGACTTAGGAATGCTGCTGCGGCAGCCCCAAGAAACTGGGTTGTTTTAAGTAAGCAAATTAGAACAACGAAGCCCATAAATAGTTGATCAAGCCGAACACCGTAAAACTTTCGTTGCAAAGCGAATGCGTAGCTGATACCGCAAGAAAGCAGCAGGACGGACAGTTCAGTTAACGCCCAAAGGGGACGATGAGCCATGAGACTGGAGACGAACCCCATCACCACAGCACTAAAAAAAAGTAACTTTACCTGGGAAGACATAGTGCAAAAACTTAACTGTTTAGCCGAATATTTTAACAAGAAAAAAAGTGATGAAAAACCAATAAAAAACTGTGAAACCCTCTGACAATCATGTCCAGAAAACCCATAAAAACATGAACTAACTATCAAAACAGCACAACAGCAAAGAAAGAAAATCATGAAATCCCACTGAAACTTTTTTTACAAAAAAGGCGCCACAAGCGCCTTTCTCATTGCAGCATACTGGTTATTAAGAAGCTGCCCCTGTACAGCCACTAGGTGCAGCAGAGACCGGGACGACTACGCATTGCCAAGTCACACTACCACCAACGACTGTTGCCGCGGGGAAGGTTGGTGTGAGCCTAACTGTAACAGCCGGAGTAGTTCGGCTAACTGAAAGCACACCAGACCCAGTGCAGTTTGCAATAGTACCGCATACGTCTGCGGCAGCCGAGCCATTGGAGTAATTCTCTGCTACCGCCAACTTGGCGGAATCCAAGCCAGCGAGCAGAGCAGAGGCCTGCGCGCGCAACGTGTAGTTTTGATAGGAAGGAATGGCTACCGCAGCCAAAATCCCGATGATCGCAACAACGATCATCAGCTCGATCAACGTAAAACCTTTTTGTGTTTGCATGCGTACTTCTCCAGGCGTCAATAAGGTAGTGCCTTGACTAAGGAGAAGCATAGCCCGTGCCAATATTGGGTGAGTCGCTAACCACCGGTTCAACTCGCTTCACTTACGATCGGGCGCCATCAGAAATCAGCAGAAACTGACAATTTTTGTCATATGGCTCACTGCCAATTGGCAGCATCGCCTGACTAAGCTATAACCCTCACATTGTCTGTGTCTGGTGGTTATATGTCTGATGCTGTCCTCACCGGTTTGGCCAAACAATTGGTCCTGGCCGAGCTACTTACTGAAACCGCTGCGCAGCAGGCTTACCAACAGGCACGCCGCGACAAGGTTTCACTGGTGAGCTATCTGGTCCAGAACAAACTGGTCAAAAGCCTGACGCTTGCAGAAATGGCCTCTGACCAGTTTGGCGTGCCCTTCATGGACCTTGCCGGTCTGGACAAGGAAAGCCAGCCCAAGGGGCTGGTCAGTGAAAAGCTGGTCCGTCAGCATCATGCGTTGCCGCTGTGGCGACGCGGTAACAAGCTGTTTATAGGCATCTCGGACCCGACCAACCACCAGGCCGTCACAGACATACAGTTCAGCACCGGCCTGAATACCGAAGCGATTCTGGTTGAAGATGACAAGCTGACCGTTGCCATAGACCGTTTTTTTGACACTGAAAGCGGCCTTGGCGAGTTGGCAGACATCGACCTTGGCCTTGATATCGAGCCTGCGAGTGACAAGGAAACGTCGCTGGCAAATCAGAGTGATGCCGATGATGCCCCGGTCGTGCGCTTCGTCAACAAGATGCTGATGGACGCCATACGGCTCGGTTCGTCCGACCTGCACTTTGAACCCTACGAAAAGATCTTTCGCGTGCGCCTGCGTACCGACGGCATTTTGCATGAAGTGGCCAGGCCACCGATCCATCTGGCCAACCGGATTGCTGCACGGCTTAAGGTAATGGCCAGTCTCGATATCTCTGAGCGGCGCAAACCGCAGGACGGCAGGGTCAAGCTGCGAGTGTCAAAAAACAAAGCGATCGACTTCCGCATGAACACGCTGCCCACACTGTGGGGCGAGAAGATCGTGATGCGGATTCTCGACCCGACCAGCGCGCAGATAGGTATTGATGCACTGGGCTACGAACCGGAGCAAAAGGCGCTTTATATGGAGGCCTTGAAACTGCCCCAAGGCATGATTCTTGTCACCGGCCCAACCGGGTCAGGCAAAACCGTTTCGCTATACACCGGTCTGAACATTCTCAATACTGTAGACATCAACATTTCCACAGCTGAAGACCCGGTAGAGATCAACCTGGAGGGTATCAACCAGGTCAATGTCAATCCGCGACAGGGCCTGGACTTTTCCCAGGCATTGCGTGCCTTTCTGCGTCAAGATCCCGACGTGATCATGGTTGGAGAAATTCGAGACCTGGAAACGGCCGAAATTGCCATCAAAGCCTCGCAAACCGGTCACATGGTGTTATCGACCCTGCACACCAACAGCGCTGCAGAAACCCTGACTCGCCTCCACCATATGGGCGTCGCAGCGTTCAACATCGCTACGGCAATCAACCTTATCATTGCCCAGCGGCTGGCACGCAAGCTATGCAGTCATTGCAAGAAAGAACTCGACATACCTCGTGAAACACTCATACGAGAGGGCTTCCCGGAAGAAAAGATAGGTACGTTCAAAATCTACGGCCCTGTTGGCTGTGAGCATTGCAATGGCGGCTACAGGGGCAGGGTCGGGATCTACGAAGTAGTCAAGAAAACACCTGAACTGGAACGCATCATCATGGAAGAAGGCAATTCGCTGGAGATTTCCAGGCAGATGCGAAAGGACGGCTTCAACGATTTGAGGACCTCCGGCCTGTCGAAGGCCATGCAAGGCATCACCAGCCTTGAGGAAGTTAACCGCGTGACCAAGGATTAAGCATGGCCAGCAAGGCAGTTAAAGTCAGTACTTACACATGGGAAGGTGTGGACAAGAAAGGCGGCAAACTCAGTGGAGAAGTGAGCGGGCACAACCTCGCGCTCGTGAAGGCTCAGTTACGCAAGCAAGGAATCAATTTCACCAAGGTACGTAAAAAGCCCGTATCGATTTTTGGCAAAGGTAAGAAGATCAAGCCGCTGGACATCGCATTCTTTTCCCGGCAGATGGCTACCATGATGAAGGCAGGTGTGCCACTGCTGCAGTCATTTGACATCATTGCCGAGGGTGCAGAAAACCCGAACATGCGTGCGCTGGTCGGCTCTCTAAAGCAGGAGGTTTCAGCAGGGAACAGCTTTGCGACGGCTCTGCGAAAGAAACCGGAATATTTCGACGACCTGTTCTGCAACCTAGTCGATGCAGGTGAGCAAGCGGGGGCGCTCGAAAGCCTGCTGGACCGCGTGGCGAGCTACAAGGAAAAGACGGAAAGGCTAAAGGCCAAAATCAAGAAGGCGATGACTTATCCTACCGCAGTATTAATTGTTGCTTTTATCGTGTCAGGCATTTTGCTGATTAAGGTCGTTCCGCAGTTCCAGTCTGTTTTCGCTGGTTTTAACGCAGAATTACCAGCATTCACGCTGATGGTCATTGCCCTTTCGGAAGTCGTTCAACAGTGGTGGCTGGCAATAGTTGCGTTATTTTTTGTCAGCTTTTTCATGTTCAAGCGGGCTTACAAACAGTCTCAAAAGTTTCGTGACAGCCTCGACCGCTTCCTTCTGAAAGTCCCCATTATCGGACCACTGATTTTCAAGTCGTCCGTCGCGCGCTATGCGCGGACCCTTGCGACAACCTTTGCCGCAGGTGTCCCGCTGGTGGAGGCACTTGATTCGGTCGCCGGCGCCACCGGTAACGTCGTATTCAGGAACGCAGTCAACCAGGTCAAACAGGATGTTTCCACGGGTATGCAATTAAATTTCTCGATGCGTTCAACAGGTGTATTTCCAAGTCTGGCGATACAAATGACAGCAATCGGCGAAGAGTCCGGTGCGCTTGATGCCATGCTCGATAAAGTCGCGACCTACTATGAAGAAGAAGTCGACAACATGGTCGACAATATGACCAGCCTGATGGAACCGATGATCATGGCGATACTGGGTGTCATCGTCGGCGGCCTGGTTATCGCCATGTACCTCCCCATCTTCAAACTTGGAAGCGTCGTCTGAAATGCCCCTCCTCGACCTCCTGGCCAGCTCTCCCCTGGCCTTCGTCATCACCTGCTGCCTACTTGGCCTGATCGTCGGAAGCTTCCTCAACGTAGTCGTCTACCGGCTCCCAAAAATGATGGAGCGCGACTGGAAAGCGCAATCACGGGAAATGCTCGGCCTCCCTGCCGAACCGGACCAACCGGTCTTCAACCTGATACTCCCCCACTCCAGTTGCCCGCACTGCGCGCACAAGATCCGCCCATGGGAAAACTTGCCGGTCATCAGCTACCTGTTGCTGCGGGGCAAATGCTCACACTGCAAAGCCTCCATCAGCAAGCGCTACCCGTTGGTAGAACTGACCTGCGCAGTGTTGTCGGCCTACGTCGCCTGGCATTTCGGCTTCGGCTGGCAGGCGGCTGCGATGCTGGTGTTGAGCTGGGGTTTGCTGGCGATGAGTCTGATCGATGCCGATCATCAGCTGTTACCTGACTCTTTGGTGCTGCCACTGCTTTGGCTGGGCCTGATCGTTAACGCCTTTGGGCTGTTCACCTCGCTGAGCGACGCGCTGTGGGGTGCAGCGGCCGGTTATCTGACGCTGTGGTCGGTGTTCTGGCTGTTCAAGCTGGTGACGGGCAAGGAAGGCATGGGCTATGGCGACTTCAAGTTGCTGGCCATGCTTGGCGCGTGGGGTGGCTGGCAGATTCTGCCGTTGACCATTCTGCTGTCGTCACTGGTGGGTGCGGTGCTTGGGGTGATCATGATGCGCGTGCGCAGGGTCGAAAGTGGTACGCCGATCCCCTTTGGTCCTTATCTGGCCATTGCGGGGTGGATCGCTTTGCTCTGGGGTGGTCAAATAACCGACTCTTATATGCAGTTTGCCGGTTTCAGATGACTCACCCTGATCAAAAACCCTGGATTCTTGGCCTGACTGGCGGCATTGGTAGCGGTAAAAGTGCAGCGGCACAGTGCTTTATCGACCTGGGCATCGACACCGTGGATGCCGACCACGCTGCCCGCTGGGTGGTCGAGCCCGGGCGTCCGGCGCTGGAGCAGATCGCCACACATTTCGGCAACGGCGTATTGCAGGCCAGCGGCGCGCTGGATCGCGGCGCGCTGCGCAAGCTGATCTTCGAAAACCCGGAGCAGCGACGCTGGCTCGAAGCGTTGCTGCACCCGCTGATCAATCAGGAAATCGTCAGCCATCTGGCCAAGGCCAAATCGCCATATGCCATTCTGGTTTCGCCGCTGCTGATCGAATCCGGGCAATACCGCATGGTGCAGCGCCTGCTGGTTATTGATACTCCGGCACACCTGCAAATAGAGCGCACGATGCTGCGCGACAGTTCCAGCCAGGAGCAGGTCGAAGCCATTCTCAAAGTGCAGATCCAGCGTGAAGACCGTTTGCGCCATGCCGACGATGTGCTGGTCAACGACCGCGATCACGCCTGGCTGAACAGCGAAGTCGAGCGGCTGCACCACTTTTACCTTACTTTGCGTGGAGGCCAATCATGAGCCAACCAATGACCGTTCAATGCCCAACCTGCGACACCCCAGTGGAATGGAGCGCAGCCAGCCCGAGTCGCCCGTTTTGCTCAGAGCGCTGCAAACTGATTGATCTTGGGGCGTGGGCTTCTGAAGAGCATGCGATTCCGGTAAGCCCGGATGCTGAGGATGAGATGTTTTCGGGTGATTTAGAGGCTCCGCATCGGGGGCATTGATAGCCCTCAATGCGAAGGCAACTCTGATTCTGCCCAACGGGCGCCGGAGTGACCGGGGCGGAGATCCGCATTACTCACAAAGGCGATCACACAGCCGCCTGATTCCAAGCGGCTGTGATGCCCCACCACCAGAGACACTATTTTTTCTTGACCTTGTTCAGTTCCGCCAGTGGATCGCCACAACTTGATCGTTGACAGGGCTGAGCCGGCACGGGACCTGCACCTGTAACCGTAAAGCCCCCTCGACGCGCGCCTTCTGTTGCGCATTTGTCACACCAGACCTCAGACACAACATCGTATCCGTTAACGTTTCCCGCTTGCATAAATCCCTCCTTGATTTCCAAAAACAGAATAAGTCAGCGCATTGCGCAACTCTCATTACCCAGAAGATCGATCTGAATACGACTACCACTAAATCAGTTAGAAAAAGAGATGCATCGATAATCGATACACCTCTTTCCACCTACCTTACTGCCAGTTCGCAGCCAGCACGGTATCTAACTGCGTTTGCTGTGCGGCAGTCAGATTACGCTCTGCCCCTGCATCCACTCCAAATGAAGCCATTTTGTCGACCAGGCTTTGTACTTGGCTATCAAGCAGCGTTTTGCCGTCGGCAGTTTTGAATTGATCCACCTGATAGTCATTGGCGGCGTACCAATTGCTCACCAGCACCTTATCGTTGGTGTCGATGATACTGACTTCCAGGTCGCTGCCGCTGCGACGGAACCAGAGGTCTTCAAGGCTTACATCAGTACCAAATTGCAGCACGTCGGTGCCACTGCTGACGTCGTAGTTGTTGATAACGTCTCGCCCTGAACCGATGTTGATCTCGTAGATGTCACTGCCATCGCCCCCGATAAGGCTATCGTTGCCAGTACCGCCGTTGAGTACATCATTACCCGACCCGCCATAAAGTGTGTCGTTACCCGCTTCTCCATACAACCTGTCGTCGCCCTCTTCGCCATACAGCATATCAACGCCTTTGCCGCCATAGAGGCTGTCCTTGCCAGTAGCGCCGAAGATTGAGTCATCGCCATCGCCAGCGTTGATGACATCGTCACTCGCGTAACCGCGGAGGGTCTGGTCAGATGAGTTTCCAAGCAGTACTTGTGACTTGATGCTCGACTGATTCCAGAGGGTGCCATCAGCAAACTGCAACTGATCGATCTGATACCCGCTTGTTGCGTCCTCAGCGAAGTGATTCATCACGCGCAGGCTGTCTGTTGTACCGTTGACACGAATGAGCAGATCACTGCTGTCGCGAGTGATGCTGACATCACTGACATTCAGGTCGGCAAACTTGACGGTATCAAGCTTTCCGACGCGGGCTTCATTGGCATAGTAGATGGTGTCCTGGCCAGCGCCTTTGCCAAACAGGTAGATATCGTCTCCGTCACCACCGTTCAGTTGATCGTTCCCGGCACCACCGTCCAGAACATCATTGCCCTCTCCGCCATAGAGGGTGTCATTGCCCGTTCCACCCTGCAGCAAATCGTTACCACCATCGCCGTTAAGCGCGTCAGCGCCAGCACCGCCAGACAAGGTATCGTTGCCGCTGCCACCGTTCACAGTATCGTCGCCAGCACCTGCGTTGATGACATCATTGCTGGAGGTACCCGATAACGTTTCATCACTGTCCGAGCCCTGAAGTACCTGAGATTTGATTTGCGCCTGATCCCAGAAACTGCCATCGGCGAACACGAGACGGTCGATCTGATAACCTCCAGCAGCATCACCCTGAAAGTGGTAAACAACTCGCAGGGTGTCAGTACTGCCCAACACACGGATGATCAAATCATAACCGTCGCGGCGTACGCTGACATCGGAAGCATTCAGATCGGTAAGTTTGATCGTGTCCAGCTTGCCTTCACGACTTTCATAGGCGTAGTAAATCGTGTCTTGTCCAGCGCCCTTACCGAACAGATAAGTGTCGTCACCCTCGCCACCGTCCAGTTGATCGTTGCCAGCGCCGCCGTCCAGGGAGTCGTTACCCACACCACCGTTGAGGCTGTCATTCCCTGCGCCGCCGAGCAACACGTCATTGCCCTCGCCACCGTTCAACGTATCGGCTCCGGCATTGCCTGTCAGAGTGTCATTACCGGCAGCGCCATTGATGACGTCATCACCTGCTCCCGCATCGATAACATCGTTGCCGCTGGTACCCGATAATGTTTCGTCCGCGTCGCTACCTTGCAGAACATGGTTCTTGATGGCAGACTGATCCCAGAAACTCCCATCGGCGAACTGAATGCGATCAATCTGATAGCCATAAGTCGCATCATTGGTGAAGTGGCTCATCACACGAAGGCTGTCAGTGCTACCTAATACTAGAATGAGTAGGTCACTTCCGTCGCGACGCACACTGACGTCTACTGCATTAAGGTCAGTAAGCTTTACGGTATCGAGCTTACCGATACGGCCTTCGTAGGCGTAGTAGACCGTATCCTGACCAGCGCCTCTGGCAAAGAGATAGGTGTCATCACCATCACCGCCATCAAGACGGTCGTTACCGGCACCGCCATCAAGGATGTCGTTACCGAGGCCACCGTTCAGGGTGTCATTGCCCACACCACCCAGCAACAGATCGTCACCGGCCTCGCCATTGAGAGTGTCTGCACCTTTGCTGCCTGACAACGTATCGTCGCCACTACCACCATTAACGGTATCGTCTCCCGCACCTGCGTCAATACTGTCGCTGATGGCCGTACCTGCCAACGTCTCGTCGGCATCCGTTCCCTGTAGAACCGCAGATTTGATCGACGCCTGATTCCAGCTACTGCCGTCGGCAAACTGGATTCGATCAATCTGGTAACCATAAGTCGCATCATTGGTGAAGTGAGCTACAACTCGCAGGCTATCGGTGGTACCCAGCACACGAATGAGCAAATCATTACCGTCACGGCGCACACTTACGTCCGCAGCATTCAAGTCGATCAGCTTCACCGTATCGAGCTTGTCCGCACGACCTTCATAGGCGTAGTAAATACTGTCCTGGCCCGATCCTTTACCGAACAGGTAAGTATCGTCACCGTTGCCGCCGTCCAGCATGTCATTACCAGCACCGCCGTCCAGTTGGTCGTTACCGTTACCGCCGTAGAGAGAGTCCTTACCGTCGCCCCCATTCAACACGTCGTTACCATCCTCGCCATTCAACGTGTCGGCACCGCTGCCACCGGAGAGAGTATCGTTGCCACTTCCCCCATTGACCGAATCGTCGCCCGCTGCCGCATCGATGACGTCATCACTACCGGTGCCCGATAGCGTTTCGTCAGCCTCAGTACCTTGCAACACCTGCGCCTTGATTGCGGTCTGATCCCAGAAGCTGCCGTCCGCGAACGCAATTCTGTCTATCTGATAGCCAGCTGTTGCATCGCCCATAAAGTGATAAACAACTCGCAGAGTATCGGTCGTGCCGAGAATACGGATGACCAGGTCATAGCCGTCACGAGCAACACTTACATCAGCAGCATTGAGATCAACCAGCTTGACTTGATCAACCTTGCCTGCACGACTTTCGTTGGCGTAGTAGATGGTGTCCTGGCCCGAGCCCTTACCGAACAGGTAGGTATCGTCACCCGCACCGCCATCGAGACGATCATTGCCGGTACCGCCATCAAGTACGTCATTACCGCTGCCGCCTGCGAGGCTGTCATTTCCAGCGCCGCCATTGAGGTAATCGTCACCTTCATCGCCATTGAGCGAGTCGGCACCGTCGCCACCCAACAACCGGTCCTGCCCGGCGGCGCCATACAACGTATCGTCATCGGCGCCACCATCGATCAGATCGTCGCTGGCGAAACCCGTCAGAACCTGAGCAGCATCACTGCTTGTGAGCACTTGCGCCTTGATGGCCGACTGATTCCAATTGCTGCCATCGGCAAATTCGATACGGTCGATCTGATAGCCGGCGGTGGCGTCACTCATGAAGTGATACATCACACGTAGTGTATCGGTCGTGCCGTTGATACGGATTACGAGGTCATAGCCGTCACGCATCACACTGACATCGGTAGCATTGAGACCATTGAGCTTGACCTGATCAACCTTGCCCGCACGGTTTTCGTTCGCGTAGTAAATAGTGTCCTGGCCCGAGCCTTTGCCGAACAGGTAGGTATCGTCGCCGGCTCCGCCATCCATACGGTCGTTCCCGGCACCGCCATCGAGCACATCGTTGCCAGCACCGCCGTTGAGGATGTCGTTGCCCGACCCGCCTTGCAGCAGATCGTTACCCTCTTCACCACTCAACGTATCGGCTCCGGAGCCACCCATCAGGGTGTCATTGCCAGCAGCGCCGTTTATTGTGTCGTCCCCGCCACCCGCATCGATCGAGTCATCGGTAGCGTAACCTGCCAGATATTGGTCCGCGTCATTGCCCAGCAAGGCTTGGATCTTGATTGTGTCCTGCCCCCAAATGTTGCCATCGGCAAACTGGATGCGATCAATCTGATAACCGGAAGTGGCATCGCCCATGAAGTGATACATGACCCGCAGGGTATCGGTCGTGCCATTGACCCGAACCACCAGGTCATAGCCATCTCGCGAAACACTGACGTCCGAAACGCCGAGACCGACCAACTGAATCGTATCGACCTTGCCTGCACGGGTTTCATTGACGTAGTAAAGGGTGTCTTGCCCAGATCCTTTACCGAACAGATAGGTATCGTCACCGGCTCCGCCATCAAGACGATCATTACCGGCACCACCATCAAGCACGTCATCACCCGAACCGCCGGTGAGGGTGTCATTACCCGATCCGCCTTGCAGCAGATCGTTACCATCATCGCCATTCAAGGTATCGGCACCTGACCCACCGACGAGTTTATCGTTGCCAGCGGCACCGACGATTGTGTCGTCCCCGGCACCGCCGTCGATTAGATCGTCAGTACCATAGCCCGCCAGGTACTGGTCGGCGTCACTGCCTTGCAATACTTGAGACTTGATCGCTTCCTGATCCCAGGCGCTGCCATCTGCGAACTGGATGCGGTCAATCTGATAGCCCGATGTTGCATCACCTGCAAAGTGATAAACCACGCGCAAACTGTCGGTAGTACCGTTGACCCGAATAACCAGATCACTGCCATCTCGTGAAACACTTATATCTGCTGCGCCCAAGCCAACAAGCTGGATCGTATCAACCTTGCCTGCGCGGGTTTCATTGGCATAGTAGATGGTGTCCTGGCCTGATCCTTTGCCGAACAGGTAAGTATCGTCACCCGCACCACCATCCAGACGGTCGTTACCAGCACCACCGTCTAGCAAATCATTGCCTGCACCACCGTTCAGGATGTCGTTACCTGCTCCTCCATCAAGCACATCGTTGCCCGCGCCACCGTTAAGGGTGTCATTGCCCGATCCGCCTTGCACAAGATCGTCGCCGTCATCGCCATTGACGGCATCATCCCCTGACTTACCAAAAAGCTTATCGTTGCCAGCAGCACCGTAAACAGTATCGTCTCCGGCACCGGCCTCGATCAGATCATCAGTGCCGTAACCTTCGAGATATTGATCAGCATCAGTGCCTTGCAGTGCGAGAGACTTGATGGTTTCCTGCCCCCAGATGTTTCCATCGGCGAACTGGATGCGGTCAATCTGATACCCCGATGTCGCGTCGCTCAGGAAGTGATACACCACTCTCAGGTTGTCGGTAGTGCCGTTGACCCGGAGAACCAAATCATAGCCAGCTCGCGAAATGCTTATATCTCCTGCATTGAGGCCGACCAGTTGGATCGTGTCCACCTTGCCTGTTCGAGCTTCATTGGCGTAGTAAATAACGTCCTGACCTGACCCTTTGCCAAAGAGATAAATATCGTCTCCAGCGCCGCCATCCAGACGATCGTTACCAGCCCCACCATCCAGTACGTCGTTCCCGGCACCACCGTTGAGAACATCGTTCCCTGATCCGCCTTGAAGCAAATCATTACCGTCTTCGCCATTCAACGTATCGGAGCCCGTGCCGCCAGACAGACTGTCATTTCCGGCAGCACCGTTGAGCGTATCGTCTCCACCGGACCCATCGATCACATCGTCGCTGGCAAAACCGGTTAATGTTTCATCAGCGTTACTGGATTGCAGTACAAGGGCGTTTATCGCTGCAAGACTCAATACGTCGCCGTCGGCAAACTGAATCTGATTGATCTGGTAGCCGTAAGTAGAGTCGTTGATAAAGTGATTACTGACTCGAAGAGTGTCGGTCGCTCCTTTAACTCTGATTAAAAGATCGCTACTTTCCCGGGTGATCACCACATCACTGCTGTTCAGCCCTGTCAGCTTGACGACGTCAACTCTGGTCGAGACAGGGTCATAGGCCAAAACAGTATCCTGGCCCGAACCTTTCCCAAAGACATAGGTGTCATTGCCATAACCGCCATCCAGACGATCATTACCCGCACCTCCCTCCAATACGTCATCGCCACCATTACCGTAAAGAGTGTCGTTCCCCGCACCACCCGTCAGTGTTTCATTTGCCTCTGTACCTGTAACGGTCAAGGAACTGACCGGCACAACTGTGGAGAGGTTGGTGCTGATATCGTCCTTGCTCCAAACCACCCCATCCGCAAACTGTATCTGATCAATGCCATAACCGTAGATCGCGCTGGCATAAAAGTGCGAGCTGACACGCAGGGTTTCGCCGCTGTCCTTGATCTGGATAACCAGATCATCCGACTCACGACGTATCACTACGTCAGAAACATTCAGCCCCTCCAGACGAATGACATCCAGCTTGCCGACCGTGGCGTCGTTATAGGCGTAATTGCTGATGGTGTCTTGGCCAGAACCTTTGCGGAACACATAGGTGTCGGAGCCGAAACCACCGTCCAGCGAATCATTGCCGCTGCCACCATCAAGTAGGTCATTTCCGTAGCCGCCACTTAACGTGTCACTGCTTGCGCCGCCCAACAGCGTGTCGTCGCCATCCTCACCATAGAGCGTATCCTTGCCGTCGCCGCCGTCGAGAATGTCATCTCCCTGGCGACCACTAAGCACGTCGTTACCAGACTTCCCGAACAGACTGTCAGCCGAGTCGTAACCCGAAACAGTGTCATCACCTTCAGAGCCCGACAGCATTGCTGACCTGATCTGCGCATTGGTCAGCACCGAACCGTCTGCAAACTGCACCTGATCAATGCCATAGCCATAGTTGGCATAGGGATAGAAGTGCGAGCTGACACGCAAGGTTTCGCCACTATCCTTGATCTGGATAATCAGGTCATCGGACTCGC
Organism: Pseudomonas sp. CFBP2511; assembly: GCF_030209255.1. Taxonomy (NCBI): domain Bacteria; kingdom Pseudomonadati; phylum Pseudomonadota; class Gammaproteobacteria; order Pseudomonadales; family Pseudomonadaceae; genus Pseudomonas; species Pseudomonas sp. CFBP2511. The sequence continues at coordinate 77,802 of NZ_JARVSI010000022.1, forward strand.
GGCGCATCGCCACATCAGACGCATTCAGGCCTTCCAGGCGAATCACATCCAGCTTGCCAACCGTGGTGTCGTTGTAGGAGTAGTTGTTGATGGTGTCCTGGCCCGAGCCTTTGCGGAACACATAAGTGTCGGAACCATAGCCACCGTCCAGCGAATCGTTACCGGCTCCGCCATCAAGGGTGTCGTTACCGTCGCCACCACTAAGGGTGTCTCGGCCATCGCCACCTTTGAGGGTATCGTCACCTTGCAGGCCGTAGAGCAAATCGTTGCCAGACAGACCCAACAGATTATCGGCAGAGTCGTAAACCGAAATGGACTCATCACCTTCGGTGCCAGTCAGCAGCGCCGTCCTGATCTGTGCATTGGTCAGCACCGAGCCATCCGCGAACTGCACTTGGTCAATGCCATAGCCGTAGGTCGCGTTGGCATAGAAGTGCGAGCTGACACGCAGGGTTTCGCCGCTGTCTTTGATCTGGATAACCAGATCATCCGACTCACGACGCATCACGACATCCGAAACATTCAGCCCTTCCAGACGAATAACATCCAGCTTATCGACTGTGGTGTCGTTGTAGGCGTAGTTGCTAATGGAGTCCTGGCCGGAGCCCTTGTGGAACACATAAGTATCGGAGCCGAAACCACCGTCCAGCGAATCATTGCCGCTGCCGCCATCCAGAAGATCGTTACCATAGCCGCCACTCAGCGTGTCATTGCCTGAACCGCCCAGTAACGTATCGTTGCCTTCCTCACCGTAAAGCGTGTCCTTGCCGTCACCACCATCAAGAACGTCATCGCCTTGGCGACCGTAAAGCATGTCGTTGCCAGACAATCCAAGAAGCCTGTCAGCCGAGTCGTAGCCCACTACGCTTTCATCGATGTCAGTACCGGTCAGCAATGCTGTCTTGATTTGCGCACTGGTCAGCACCGAGCCATCCGCAAACTGCACCTGATCGATGCCATATCCATAGGTTGCATTGGCATAGAAGTGCGAGCTGACGCGCAAGGTTTCACCACTGTCTTTGATCTGGATAACCAGATCATCCGACTCACGACGCATCACTACGTCAGAAGCATTCAGTCCCTCCAGACGGATTACGTCCAGCTTATCGACGGTGGTGTCGTTGTAGGCGTAGTTGTTGATGGTGTCCTGGCCCGAACCTTTGCGGAACACATAGGTGTCGGAACCATAGCCACCGTCCAGCGAGTCATTGCCGCTACCGCCATCGAGAAGGTCATTGCCGTAACCGCCGCTCAGCGTGTCATTACCTGCACCGCCTGACAGTGCGTCTTTACCATCCTCTCCGTAGAGAGTGTCCTTGCCATCACCGCCATCAAGTGAGTCGTCACCTTGACGACCGTAAAGCGTGTCATTCCCGGACAGTCCAGACAGACTGTCCGCCGAGTCATAGCCCACTATCGTTCCATCGACTTCAGTGCCGATCAGCAAAGTTGTCTTGATTTGCGCACTGGTCAGCACCGAGCCATCTGCAAACTGCACCTGATCAATGCCATAGCCATAAAGAACGGCGGTTGAGAAGTGCGAGCTGACGCGAAGGGTTTCGTCTGTGCCTTTGATCTGGATAACCAGATCATCGGACTCGCGCCGTATCAGAACATCCGAAGCGTTCAGCCCTTCAAGGCGGATTACATCCAGCTTATCGAGCGTTGTGTCGTTGTAAGCATAATTGCTGATAGTGTCCTGGCCCGCGCCCCTGCGGAATACGTAAGTGTCTGAGCCGAATCCACCATCCAGCGAGTCGTTGCCACTGCCGCCGTCCAGAGTGTCGTTGCCATAACCGCCATTCAGCGTGTCATTGCCTGCACCGCCCAGCAGCGTATCGTTGCCTTCCTCCCCATTGAGAGTGTCCTTGCCCCGCCCACCCTCAAGCACGTCGTTGCCAGCTCGGCCAGCGAGGGTGTCATTACCGTCTCCGCCGGACAAGCGGTCATCGCTCGCGTAGCCTGTGATGCTGTCGTCGCTCTCTGCGCCTATCAGCAATGCCGCTGTGATCTGCGCTTGGTCCCAAACGATGCCATTGGCGAACTGCAACTGATTGATCGCATATCCATAGCTCTGGTCTGCGTAGAAGTGCGAATTGACCCTTATTGTTTCGCCCGTCTGATTGATCTGAATAACCAGGTCATCAGACTCACGGCGAATACTGACATCCTCTGAGGTCAGCCCCTCAAGCCGAATAACATCGAGTTTGTCGACAGTGGTGTCGTTGTAGGCATAGTTACTGATGGTATCTCGGCCATAGCCCTTGCCGAACACATACGTGTCGGAGCCTTTTCCGCCATCGAGCGTATCGTTACCGGTACCCCCATCAAGAACATCGTTGCCAGCGCCGCCACTAAGCGAATCGTTTCCTGCACCGCCCAGCAGCGTGTCGTTTCCGTCCTCACCATTGAGCGTGTCCTTGCCATCGCCCCCGTCGAGTACGTCATCGCCGCCGCGGCCGCTGAGAATGTCATTACCGACCAGACCTGACAGTTTATCGCCGCTGGCATAACCCGTGATGCTGTCGTCACTTTCAGTACCGATCAACAAGGCAGCCGTAATCTGCGCCTCGTCCCAAAGGGTGCCATCGGCAAATTGCAGCTGGTTGATTGCATAACCGTAGGACTGATCCACGGAAAAATGCGAACTGATACGCAGCGTCTCGCCCGTCTGACGAATCTGAATAAGCAAGTCATCGGATTCACGACGAATACTCACATCGCTGGTATTCAGTCCCTCCAGACGAACGACGTCCAGCTTGTTGGCTGTGAGGTCGTTATAGGAGTAGTTGCTGATGGTGTCCTGCCCAGAACCCTTTCGGTAAATATAAGTATCCGAGCCCTTGCCACCCTCCAACGAATCATTACCAGCACCGCCATCAAGGGTATCGTTGCCCGCGCCACCGTTCAGGGTATCGTTGCCGAGACCACCGAGCAGGGCGTCATCACCGTCCTCACCGTTGAGCGTATCGCGGCCTTCACCACCACTGAGAAGATCATCGCCAGCACGACCATTGAGTACATCGTCACCCTCAAGCCCTGCCAGCTCATCGGCAGTGGCATAACCGATAATACTGTCGCTGCCTTCAGTGCCTATCAAAAGCGCCGAAGTGATTTTGGCCCGGTCCCAGACAGTACCGTCAGCAAACTGCAACTGATTGATTGCATAACCATACGTTTGATCAACTGCAAAATGTGAGCTGACCCGTAGGGCTTCGCCCGTCTGACGAATCTGAATGACAAGGTCATCGGACTCGCGACGGATACTGACTTCTTCAGCGGTCAAACCTTCCAGGCGCACCACATCAAGCTTGTTCGGAGTACTTTCGTTGTAAGCATAGTTGTAGACGATGTCCTGCCCCGAGCCCTTGCGGAAGATATAAGTATCTGAGCCTTTACCACCCTCAAGCGAATCGTTACCGGTGCCACCGTCGAGAGTGTCGTTACCTTCGCCACCGGAGAGGGTGTCATTGCCCGCGCCCCCCAAAAGCGAATCATCGCCAGCCTCTCCGTTGAGACTGTCCTTGCCGTCGCCACCATCAAGCAGATCATTGCCATTGCGGCCGTTAAGTGTGTCATTGCCCGCCAGCCCCAAGAGCGTGTCGGCAGTGTCGTAGCCCGTGATAGTGTCGTTGCCGTCGGTACCATCAAGAAGCGCAGCAGTGATGCTTGCGCGATCCCAGACAGTGCCATCGGCAAACTTCAACTGATCGATGGCATAACTCCAACTGCCGGATTCAGAGGTGAAATGCGAACGGATTCTCAGAGACTCGCCGGTCTGACGAATCTGCACAATCAGGTCGTCGGACTCCCGGCGCAGACTGACGTCATCACCGTTCAGGCCATCGAGACGTACAATGTCTAGTTTGTTGGCGGTTGTATCGTTGTAACTGGAGTTATCGATTGCGTCGGAGCCAGAGCCTTTAGCAAAGATATAGGTGTCCGACCCCTTGCCGCCCTCCAGCGTGTCGTTTCCGGTACCGCCATCCAGGACATCATCACCGTTACCACCCGACAGGCTGTCGTTGTCGGCCCCCCCGAGCAGCATATCGGCACCATCATCGCCATATAAAGTGTCGCGGCCCGTGCCTCCGCGAAGAGTATCGTTGCCAAGACCGCCAGAAAGCGTGTCATTGCCGGCCAAACCTTCAAGGACATCGTCGGTGTCATAACCGGTAAGCGTGTCGTTGAACTCGCCACCTGTCAGCAACGACTCCTTGATTTGATCCACACCCCAGACTGTGCCGTCAGCAAACTGCAGTTGATCAATGGCGTAGTTGTAGTAGGTGCTGGAAGGAGAGAAGTGCGAGGAAACACGCAGGGTATCGCCGGTTTCCTTGATCTGGATAATCAGATCACTGTATTCCCGACGCAGGCTGATGTCGCTAAGGGTAAGCCCTTCAAGGCGAATGACATCTTGCTTGCCAACCGTACCCTCGCTATAGACACCGTTGCTGATGGTGTCCTGGCCAGAGCCCTTACGAAAAACGTAGGTGTCAGAACCATAACCACCATCAAGGCTATCGTTGCCCGAACCACCATCCAGCACGTCATCGCCATAGCCACCACTGAGCGAGTCATTGCCTGCGCGCCCCAGCAAAGTGTCATTGCCCTCCTCACCGTATAACGTGTCCGCACCATTGCCGCCGTCGAGCACATCATCGCCTGCATGGCCACTGAGCGAATCGTTTCCATCCAGGCCAGACAGGCTATCTGCCGTGGCATAACCAGTGAGAGTGTCGGCCCCTTCCGATGGCAGAACAACGGCAGCTTTGACCTGTGCGCCATCCCATACGGAGCCGTCGGCGAATTTCAGTTGATCAATCGCGTAGGCGGTGACGCCATCCTGGCTGAAATGCGAACGCACAGTAAGGGTGTCACCTGTTGCCTTGATCTGAATGACAAGATCGTCACCCGACCGAGAAAAGCGCAGGTCGGCCGGATTCAAGCCATCCATCTGAATGACATCAACCTTATCGGCAGCTGTTTCTCCGTAAGAGCTGTTGTTGATGCTGTCCTGACCATACCCTTTTGCAAAGCGGTAAGTATCAGAGCCACGACCACCATCGAGCGTATCGTTGCCGGTGCCGCCATCCAGAATGTCGTTACCATCACCACCATAGAGAGTATCGCTACCGGCGTTGCCAGCCAGCACGTCGTTCCCTTCCTCGCCATACAAGTAGTCTGAGCCGGAACCACCGCTCAATGTGTCCTGGCCAGTGCCACCGTACAAGTTGTCGTTGCCTTCATCGCCATTCAGAACGTCGTTGCCGGCAAGGCCATTGAGGACGTCATCCCCCATACCACCAACAATACGGTCGTCGGACGCGTAACCGGTAAGGGCATCATTACCATCGGTGAAGGTAAAGGCCGCCATGTTCTTGATTTGTTCAACGTTCCACTGAGTACCGTCAGCGAATCGAATCTGCTCTACGGTATAGGGGGTGTCGCCGTCATTCTGGAAATAGCCGGAAATCGTTACCTTGTCCGTGGAGTTTTTAAGTGACAAGACCAGATCATTGTATGAGCGGGTGACAGTGATATCGGCCGGAAGAATATCCGTCGCGAACTCTATAGCGTCTGTCTTTCCAGCGCTCGAATCGTAGTTATTGATCGAGTCCTGACCCCACCCTCGACTGAAGCGATAGATGTCAGAACCCTCGCCACCCGTGAGGTAGTCGTTGCCAGTACCGCCATCCAGTTGATCGTTACCTGAATCACCGTACAGAGTATCGTTGCCTGCATCACCTAGCAGTCTGTCATTGCCTTCTCCACCCGTCAGGTAGTCCGCGCCCTCCCCGCCAGACAACTGATCGATGCCGGAACCGCCGTAAAGGTAGTCATTTCCGGCATCGCCGAGCAGAGTGTCGTCACCACTTTCACCCGAAAGGCTATCAGCTCCGGCCCCACCCACAAGAACGTCGTTGCCCGCCTGACCATACAAACTGTCATCGCCTGAACCGCCGTTTAGAGAGTCGTCGGTGGCGTAACCCCAGATATTGTCATTACCCTCTGTGGTAATAACGGAGGATGTCTTGATCTGATCAAGCCCCCAGATGGAGCCGTCAGCAAATCGGATCTGATCCAGAGCATAAGGAGTAATGCCGTCATTCTGGAAATAGCCAGCAATAGTGATTTTGTCAGTCGAATTTTTAAGCGACAGGATCAGTTCAGAGTTCGAACGGGTAACAATGATATCGGCCGGAAGAATATCCGCCGCGAACTCGATAGCGTCTACCTTTCCGGCACTGGTGTCATAGTTATTGATCGAGTCCTGACCCCAGCCACGACTGAAGCGATAGACGTCAGAGCCATCGCCACCCGTCAGGTAGTCATTGCCAGTACCACCGTCCAGCAGATCGTTACCTGAATCGCCGTACAGAGTGTCGTTGCCTGCATCGCCTGCCAGGGTGTCATTGCCCTCACCGCCAGCCAGATAGTCCGCGCCCTCAGCACCTGACAACTGATCGATGCCGGAACCGCCGTAAAGGTAGTCATTTCCGGCATCGCCGAGCAGAGTGTCGTCACCACTTTCACCCGAGAGACTGTCATCACCGACTCCGCCCTCAAGAGTATCGTTACCCCCCTGACCATTAAGACTGTCATCGCCTGAACCGCCGCTCAGAGCGTCGTTGGTGGCGTAACCCCAAACATTGTCATTGCCATCTGTGGTGACAACAGCCATGGTTTTGATTTGGTCGAGAGCCCAAGTGGTGCCATCAGCAAATCGGATCTGCTCCAACGCATAAGGGGTAACACCATCATTCTGGAAATAGCCAGAAATCGTGATTCGATCAGCAGAGTTTTTCAGCGACAGGATCAGGTCAGTGTACGAACGGGTGACGATGACATCGGCTGGAAGGATGTCTGCTGCAAATTCGATCGAATCCGATTTGCCTGCACTTGAGTCATAGTTATTGATCGAGTCCTGGCCCCAACCACGACTGAAGTGATAGACGTCAGAGCCATCGCCACCCGTGAGGTAATCGTTTCCGGTACCGCCATCCAGTTGATCGTTACCTGAATCGCCGTACAGAGTGTCGTTGCCTGCATCGCCTAGCAGTGTGTCATTACCCTCGCCACCCATTAGGTAATCCGAACCGTCGCCACCGGCTAGTTGGTCGGTGCCTGCGCCACCATACAGGTAGTCATTTCCGGCATCGCCGAGCAGAGTGTCGTCACCACTTTCACCCGAGAGGCTATCAGCGCCGGCTCCGCCCACAAGGATGTCATTGCCAGCTTGGCCATAAAGACTGTCATCGCCCAGACCGCCATTCAGGATGTCGTCGGTGGCGTAGCCCCAGACATTGTCATTGCCATCTGTGGTGACAACAGCCATGGTTTTGATTTGGTCTAGGGTCCAAGTGGTGCCATCAGCAAAGCGGATTTGCTCCAATATATATGGGGTAATGCCGTCGTTCTGAAAATACCCATAAATAGTAATCTTGTCAGATGAGCTCTTTAGCGACAGAACTAAATCGGCATATGCGCGAGTAACAACTATATCTATAGGAAGAATATCTGCAGCAAACTCAATAATATCGAGCTTTCCCGCGCTTGAGTCATAATTATTTATCGAGTCCTGACCCCAGCCACGGCTAAAACGATAACTGTCAGAACCAGCCCCTCCATCAAGTTGATCATTACCCTGCCCGCCCTCAATGAAGTCATCACCTAAACCACCAGAAATAGTGTCATTACCAATTTCACCTATGAGTACATCATTACCGCCAGCACCACTCAGGTAGTCAGTGCCTTCACCGCCATTTAATACATCATTGCGTTCCCCCCCATAAAGATAGTCATTACCCGCCTGACCAAAAATATAGGCTTTTTCCAACTGGACCTGCAATGTATCGTTACTGCTAGAACCTATAAACAGACCCGACAGCTCCAGCTTAAGAAGCTTTTGCTCAGACTGTGTGAGAGACTCATAATATGAATTAAACTCAGCCGCTAACTCGGTGGGTATCTCGCGCCCCAACGATGTACCCATAAGCTCAACCAAATCAACTAAAGCGTCAACCTTAGAAAACAAAAACCTACTATCGATCAGCTCAAAAACCTTACTATAATCTAAATACTCCAAGTCTTCAGACAGAACCACAGCATCGTAGTAGGATTTTAGCCGCGTCTGCAACAACAACCCTTGATAGACCGAATCAAGAAGCTCAGCATATGATTCATTCAGAAGCGCAACCTGAGTAGAGTTTAATATAAAGTCTTTTTCAGTCAAAGTTATAACTTGACCGCCAAGCAACAACCCTAGTGACTTAGAAGTATTAATGCTACCTACTATTAAGCTAACCGAAGAGTTTTTCGACGCGTCCGTAGATGAAGAAAAATCAAAAAAAACCTGACCATTGAAAATCTCCAATATGGAGATACGCTCCAAAATCCTCATCTGCTCCAGCTGTTCAGAAGTAGGAGTTGAATCTCTTGAGCCGCCGCTTCCTCCTTCGCCACCACCATTTTCCGAAGCGACGACACCCTCTTTAACATCCCATGAGTACTCAAATTTAAAGCTATTATTACCTACAACCAGATCTCCAATACGTTCTTTGAACGTATCAAAGCTTGACGTCGAACTCCAAACATTTAAAAGATCATCCAACATGGACAACTGCTGCGCCCGCGTGTTTGCCTTTGAGTACGTCTCAAGTAACTGGTAAAGTTCCTGACTCATAGTTGCAGCAGCTGCCAAGTCCCTAACTGCACCTGAACCTGACATATTTACTAATTGCGCAGCAGAATCGCTAACGTAGATATCTGCAAACTCACTGTAAAATGGATTTGAAACCAGATCCAAATTTGCCGCCGAGCTTTGGTTACCATTTAACTGACCAACATGACCATCTTCATAAGTAAACTTTCCGATAGCTGAAATTACGTTACCGTTTTGCATCTCATTAGAGGCGCTTGCATTCAAACTTATAGACTTAACATTTAGGTCCTTAAGGCCTTTAAGCTCATTTACCTGAGAAATACCGTCTTGATTAAAATCCTGCCACACCTTAACACTATCAAAAAGAGTATCTCTTCTATCGAAAACACCGTCTTTATTTGAATCCAAATCTGAAAGCGCGTCAAAACCATTTACAGCCTTGGTTCCGTCCGCTTTTATTGTATCTACGCCAAATAGCTCTGCGCCGCTGCCGATCAGACCATCTTCATTTTTATCCAGCACTAAAAAGCCATCATCCTTACCTACCCAGCCAGTACCAGTTTTTACCCCGTCACCGTTAAAATCAAACTTCACGCCTGCTGCAACACCAACTGTTTCTATCCCATCATTATCAAGATCCAGGGCGAGAGGATCTCCACGTGGCACAAAGTTTCGGGCAGACGAAAACTTTCCGTTTACCGCGTCAAATATCGGATCCAGCCAACCTCTCTTTGATATCTCCCCTGCTGACCAATCAATACCTCCTTCAAGCATCTTAGCAAAACCAAATTTCATCAGCTCGGTTTTAAAACCTTGGCGTTTGAGATATTCCTGAAGCGTCTGGTTATTTTGCATTGAGTCAAACACTCGATCCAAGCCAGTTCTCTCAGTAGCCTTTTCAAATAAAAAAGTTGCAGCACCCACGCCTGCAGCCTTTGAAAGCTCTTCTGCCACTTTATAATAAGCGTTTTCTCTAGTAGCAGGATCAATAGCATCTTTAGCAATACCATACCACTTTATTGCATTGTCAATTTTTTCATATAGATAAGTTCCGAGACCAGCTTTCTTTAAAACCGATGTTGGCACATTCATACAACGTTTCCTTTTCCGTAGTTAAATGCTGCAATCAAAAAATCTCGGACAGACCAAACCCATCCGCCCAACAGTAAACAAGGCACCAATATAGAAAAAAACTGATGGAAATCGGAAAATGGTTTTTTTGCCACTCCGATCCCAACCACGCCGAGAATTACAAAGCTAAAAAACAAAAAGACGAGCACTCTAACAAATAAATACATAACATTCGACAGCCTAACTTCGCTTACCCAACCTTCAGTTTTTTCCGAGAATAATATAATCCAAACTGCATGACAAAACGTCGACCAAAAAAAACCCATGATACTATAGGTGGAAATTCGAGCATCCAAAACAAGAAAAAAATAAGAATATATATGGCTAACCCCACTGCCTAAGCCTGCTAAATTATCGACAAAAAAATATAGAGAGGCGCCACCAACAGCATAAATCGTCAGACCCAAAAAAAACATCATCCCTCCTTAAACACATCTATAAACAGAAATATTCAGATAAACCGCTCAACAATATTAAAAATGAATCTACAGCTTTAACGCTCCCTCAAACTCTCTTGCGCATGCTGCTGCAACGGGCTCAGGAAATACTCGATCACACGCCGCTTATTGGTCTTCACTTCCGCCGTTACTGCCATGCCCGGCGACAACTTGATGTCCACACCATTCACATTCAACGTGTCGCTGTTAAGGCGGATCTTGCTGCTGTAGATCAACCCGTGTTTTTCATCTTCGATGGCGTCGTTGGAGACGCTGATGACTTCGCCTTCGATTGTGCCGTACTTGGTGAAGGTGAAGGTCTCGACCTTGACGGTGACAGGCTGACCGGCGCGGACGAAACCGATGTCCTTGTTTTCCAGCATAGCTTCTACTTCCACCGGCTGGCCGTCGGGGACCAATACCATCAGCGGTTGCGCGGGGGTGACGACGCCGCCGACGGTGTGCACGGCCAGTTGCTGGACGGTGCCGTCTACGGGCGCTTCGAGGGTGGTGAGGTCTTCCTGGTAGCGAGCCTTGGTCAGGTCCTGATTGAAAGACGCAATCTTCTGATCGGCTTGCTGCAGCAGGTCGAGCATGGCGCGGCGGGTCTGGGCGACCACGCCTTCGCGGCGGCGTTCTGCCTCATGGCGAGCGGCTGTCGATTGCAGAACGCTGGCCTGCTGCACGCTCAGTTGGCGTTCAAGGTCCAGGCGGGCCTGTTCCTTTTCCAGATAAGCGTGGCGGGCGATGTACTGCTTTTTCAGCAGGTTTTCGTAGTCGCTGGCCAGTTTGGTGGCGATAGGCAGGGTTTTCTGCAGGCTCGTGACTTGAATACGCGCGGCCTGAATATCGGCCTGACGTTGCTGAATTTCGGCATCGACCAGGTCCAGGCTGCTGCGGTATTCCTGATACTGGCCCTGCAGCCAGCGCTCGGCCGCCATTACATGCATCGGGTCGGCATCGACGATGGTGCCGGTCAGATCCCGAGGTGGTTTGCGCTGGTTGATTGCATCGAGCATGGCCGCCGCCCGAGCACTGTCGACGCGTGCAGCCAATAGGTCACTGCGAACACGCCCGACATCGGCATCGGCTGATGTGGAGTCCAGCTCCAGAAGCAACTGACCCACCTTGACCGATTGCCCGTCACGCACATGAATCGCCTTGACCACCGCCGTTTCACTGGACTGAATGGTTTTGGTCTTGCCGCTGGGGATGATCTTGCCGCTGGCGGTGGCGACTACATCGATCTTGCCCAGGCAGGCCCACAGCAGCGCCAGTGCCGCGAACGCCATGATCGCCCATATGAAAATACGCGGTGCGGGGTGGCTGGGTTTGTCCTGCAACTCCAGCGCAGCGGGCAGAAACTGCACTTCGTGGGGCAGGCGCTTGGGCGCATCCATTTCGCGACGTTGACGCCAGGATTGCCGCCAGACACGGCGATAGCGCTGCAACAGTCCAGTAGATTCGGCGTTAGACATGACTGCCTCCTTGCTGCAAGCGATGAAGGCGCGAGTAATGACCGGCTTGATGGGTCAGCAACTCGGCATGCGTGCCCTGCTCCACGATTTGCCCGCGATCCACGACGACGATGCGGTTGGCGTCGCGAACGGCAGACAGCCGATGCGCGATGATGATCACCGTGCGCCCTTTGCAAATCGCCTGCATGTTCTGCTGAACAATGCGCTCGGACTCATAGTCCAGCGCACTGGTGGCCTCGTCGAAGATCAGGATGCGCGGATTGCCCATCAGGGCGCGGGCAATGGCGATACGTTGGCGCTGACCACCGGATAACGACGCGCCGTGCTCGCCGACCATTGTGTCGTAGCCTTCCGGCAGCTCAAGGATGAAGTCGTGGGCGCCTGCCAGTTTGGCCATTTGCATCACGGCTTCCAAAGGTGCGCCAGCGTCACTCAAGGCGATGTTTTCGCGGATGCTGCGGTTGAACAGCATGTTGTCCTGTAGTACTACGCCGATCTGGCGGCGCAGGGAAGACACGTCTGCCAACGCCAGGTCCATGCCGTCGACCAGCACCCGACCGCGCTCTGGTACATAGAGGCGCTGTAATAGACGCGTCAATGTGCTTTTGCCAGAGCCGGAGCGGCCCACTACACCGATGACCTGGCCTGGCGTGATAACCAGATTGATGCCACGCAGGATTTCCGAGCCATCCGGTCGATAGCGGAAATGCACCTGATCGAACTCTATGCGCCCCTTGATCGGCGGCAATGCACTGCGGTTGACTTGCGAGAGTTCGTTGCGGGTATTGAGGATGTCGCCCAGACGCTGGACCGACACACCGGTCTGCTGGAAGTTGGTCCACAGCTGCGCAAGGCGCATAATCGGTTGCGCAACGCGCCCGGCGAGCATGTTGAACGCAATCAACTGCCCCACCGAAAGCTGGCCGTCAATCACCAGACGTGCGCCGAACCATAGCGTCGCGACAGTAACCAGCTTGCCAATAAGAGAGACACTTTCGTTGGCAATGGTCGACAGGTTCTGGGTTTTGAAGCCGGCAGCGACATAACCCGCCAACTGGTTATCCCACTTGCGTATGGCTTGGGGCTCCACCGCCATGGATTTGAGGGTGTCGATGCCGTTAACCGTTTCGACCAGAAACGCTTGGTTCTCAGCGCCTCGGGCAAAGCTGTCGTTAAGGCGTTTGCGCAGAACCGGAGTAATGAGCACTGACACCAGAATGTACAACGGTAGCGACAACAATACGATCAAGGTCAGCCAGCCGCTGTAATAAAACATCACAGCAATGAACACCACCGAGAACAGCACATCCAGCAGCAAGGTAATGGCGTTGCCAGTCAGGAAGTTGCGGATGTTTTCCAGCTCACGCACCCGCGCCACTGAATCACCCACGCGGCGGGCCTGAAAGTACGACAGCGGCAAGGTAATCAGATGGCGGAACAGTTTGGAGCCCAGTTCAACGTCAATTCGGCTGGCCGTGTGCGCGAAGATGTAAGTACGCAGGCCGGACAACGCTGACTCGAACAGCATGACCCCGGCAAGGCCGATAGCGATAACATCGAGGGTGGTCAGGCCGTGGTGGACAAGTACCTTGTCCATGACAACTTGAAAGAACAGCGGAGTGATCAGCGAGAAAATCTGCAGGACAAAAGAGACCAGCATCACTTCGCCTAACAACTTCCGGTATTTGACAATGGCGGGAATGAACCAGGTGAAATCGAAACTAGAGGACTCGCCCGGCGTGCCAGCTTCAGAACGGATGAGCAACAATTGCCCAGTCCAACGCGCCTGCAAGGCCTCGAAAGTCACCACTTCAGGGCGCTGAGCCAATGGATCGTGGATGAGCGCCTTGCCTTGATCAAGGCGCGCAATGATAAAAAATGGCCGCCGTCAAGTCTTCTGCGAGATCATGCAGCGGCATCAAAGGTCTTATGGGGCAACAGGTTAGGCCAGATTTCGGCCATCGAGTGCTCTTGCTGCTTTCCAGGCTAGGTGCCGCATAGGCGCTTCGCGGTAGCAAGCCCAAGGGCGGAACAGCGGGCAAGGTCGTACCGTCATGATAGCCCTGGCTTGTCGCAAGCGACCTCTCAAATCGAAAGCGCAGCCGGTGGGCTGCGCTTTCGACTTCCGGGCGGTGGAGGGATGCGTCCGCATCATCAACTTGGCTTCGGCGGCGGCGCCTTGCTCGCCCCTCCCTTCCTGAATCCCCGATCCCCAGCCATGAACGCCTCCAGCATGTGCGGGATCAGCGTCACGGCATCGACGGCCTCGCCATACGCCTGCGCGTGCAGCGCGGCGTAGTGATCGAGGTCGGCTTTCAGGCTGGCCGGGCAGGCAAAGGTCAGCTTCGTCGATTCGGTTTTCGGCAGCGGCCCGAGCCGCAGCTTGCGCGTCGTCATCGTGAAGTCCCCTTGTTGAAGAACAACGGCTGGTAGGGTCGCAGCACCAGATCGCGGTTGGCGATGATGCGAACCGGCAGGCCCGGCCGCTCGGTCAGCGTCGGCTGGATGTTCATGTTGCGCCGGGTCATCTCCTGGCCGACCTGATTGATGCTGTCCTGCGCGCTGTCGCGCCCGGCGATGACGATACGGTCGCCATCCTGGCGGTTCTCCGGCGCGGCCAGCTCGGCGCCGACGCCCAGCAGCGTGGTCAACGCCGCGCCGGCGAAGATGCGGCCCCAGTGGTAGTCCACGTCGTCTTCCAGCCCGACATAGCCGGCCGGGTCGGAGCCCGCGAGGTTGTCGAGCGTCAGCGAAGACGTGTCGGGCAGGATGATCCGGTTCCAGACGACTTGAACGCGGCTTTGTCCGTAGCTGACCTGGCTGTTGTATTTGCCCAGGATGCGCGAACCCTGCGGGATCAGCAGAAAGCGCCCCGTAGCCGTGTCATAGACCGGCTCCGTCACCGTGGCGATCACATCGCCCGGCAAATCCGACTTGATGCCCGTCACCAGCGCGCCAGCGATCACCGTCCCGGCCATCACCTGGTACGGCGAAGCCGGCAGCGTCAGGTTGCCGGAATTACGGGTTTCCGTGGTTCCAGCTTTCTGGAACGCCTCTTTCTGGTCTTGCCGGTTCTGTACCGCTGTCGGGTCGGCAGGCTGCGCCGCCGTTGAGGCTGGCCCGGCAGCCATCGGGTCGAACGCCGCATTGGCGGCGAAGCTCGGCGCGGCGGCCTGCGACTGCGTCACCGGCGCGGCCTTCTGCGTGCCAGAGCGGAAGAACACGGACGATGCCGCAGCCGCTTCGGCTTCCTTGCGCAGCGCGTCGTTCGGGTCGTGGCCAGGAGCCGCATAGGCGGCCGTCACCGGCTGCTGCGACTTGACGATTGCCGGGCCAAGATCACCCGGCAGCGGCGGCCCCAGTTCGGGCACCGTGGGCGGCAAGGTCGGCGGCAGCTTGGAGTAGTCCGCCGGCAACGCGTCCAGTCCTTCCGACTTGGAGACGCGATCGACGTTGTAAAGCTCGGTCTGCTCGTTGGCCCCGCGCCGCTGCGGTTGCAGCGACCACATCAGCGCGCCGAGTACGGCGACCGACAGGCCGCCGGCGAGAATGGCCAGCGTGCGCCGGTTCAGGCGCGTGACCGGGCGCGGCTGGGCGCGCAGCGCCACCGCCTCGGGCGCGATCTTGCCTGCTGCCTGCGGCGCGGCGAGGTCGGAAGTGTCGTCCTGGCTCATGGTCAGTTCCTCCGCGCCACGCCGTCAGTGCGCTCGATCCGCACCACGTCGCCGCCATCGCCGCCCAGGCGCAGTTCGGCCGCGCCAAAGAGGCGATCCACGATGTAGTACGGCGAACGGAAACGGTAATTGACGAGCTGACCGTCACCCTGCGCGCCGATGACGAACAGCGGCGGCAGTTCGCCTTGGGCGATACCCGGCGGGAACTGGATATAGACCTTCTCGCCGTCGTCAAACGCCCGCAATGGCTTCCACGGCGGATTGCTCCCTGACACCGCGTAGCGGAAACGGATCTTCTCCAGCGCCAGGCCGGTATCGACCGGCGCGGCTGTCTGTGCGGCCTGCGACTGGCGTTGCAAGGCCAGCATCCGATCTTTCGGGTAGTCCCATGACACCGAGGCCATCCATGCCTTTTCGGTCGAGGTCAGTTCCAGCAGGTACGTCCGCCGGCTGGTGGTGATGACCAGATTGGTTTTCAGGCCCGAGCGGGTGGGCTTGACTAGCACATTGACGCGCAGCGCCTCGCCGCTGCCGCTGGACGTGTCACCGACGATCCAGCGCACGGTATCGCCAGCGGCGACCGTCACGAGTTCCTCGCCGGGCTGGAGCGAAACCACGGTGACGCGCCCCGGTGCCGCATAGACCTGATACAACGCGCCGTCGCTGTACGGCCACACTTGGATCGCATTGACGTAGCCCTCGCGGGTCGGCGCGATACGCGCCTCGGCATTGGCGCGCGAGACGCGTACCTTCTCGTCGGCCGGCTCCGGCACGGTCGCTGCCTCGTCCAGCTCCGGCAGCGGCTTCAACTGCGCCGGCAGCGCCAGCGGCTCGGGCACCGCGACGACTTCGACCGGCTTGGGCGGCTCGGACAGCGGCTGCGCCTGCACCGGCTCATCGAGCGAGATGGTCGGCGGCGGCTTGCCTTGCGAGGCGCAGCCCAGCAATGACGACGTGGTGGCCGCGAACATCAGCACGAAAGCGTAAAAGCGGAAAGGCACGTTCATGGTTTGGCTCCTTCGGAAGAATCCAGTTCGCGGCTCCACGACAGGCCGTTGACGTAGATCCCCAGCGGGTTCTTGCGCAGGCGCTGTTCGGTGCGCGGGGTTTGCAGGACGGTAGAAAGCACGGCGTTCCAGCGTTCAGTACCAGCGGGCGCGCCATTGATGAACCGTTGTTCCGTCCAGCGGACGTTGAACGAGGCATCGCTGGCGCGCGTGACGCTGGTGATCTGCACCGTCACCGACTCGCGGCCGACGCGGGCGAACGGATCGTTCTTGCTCGCGTAGTCGTTGAGCACGGCCGCGCCGCGATCGGTGGTGTAGTCGTAGGCGTCGAGCCAGTTCTGCCGCACCACGATGGGGTCGATGGACAGCGAGCGCACCAGCGTCACGAAGCGCGCCAGGTGATGCGCGATCTGCGCATCGGCGGGTCGGTACGGCGTGGCGGCCTCACCCACGGTACGCACCTGGCCGGACTGATCGACTTCGATGACGTAGGGCGTCACGATGGACTGCGCCGAGCGCCACACCAGGCCGCCGGCCATCAGTAAAGCCAGCACCAGGCAGCCGAAGGCCATCAGCCGCCAATTCTTCGCCTGCACGCGGGCCGAGCCGATACGCTCGTCCCATACCTGGGCGGCGGCTTGATACGGAGTGGCAGGCTGCGGCGTATCTGCATAGCGCACCTGCGGTCGCTTGAATCGCATGGTCAGTTCTCCTTGTGAATCGCTTTAGTCGTCGGAGCCACGCAGGCTCGGGCCTTGCCCGGAGCCGCCACCGTCGCCACCGCGCAACGTGTGTGCAGCAGTGGTCGCGGCATGGGTGATCTGCTGGCGGCGGTGCATCCGCTTGGCCCATGCGGGCTGCTCTTGCTTCTGCGAGCTGGCAGCGCTGTCTGCGGCTTCGCCTGCGGCCGCCTGGCCGGAGCCAGCCGCACCGGGCGCAGCGCCGCCACCGGCCTCTGTGCCGTTCCATCCAGCGCGGAAAGAGCCGGTCATCTTGTGCGCAGCGCCGGAAGCCCCTGATGCGGCGCTGCGCCCGGCAGCCTGCGCGCCGGTCTTGGCGACATTGCCCAAGCCGGCGATCGCGCCCTTGGCGCTGCCGCCCGCAGCGGCGGCACCCGCTTGGAATGCCGACTTGGCGCTGCCGGCCGCTGAGGTGGCGGCACGGGCACCGGCGCCGGCCAGCTTGGCGGCGGCTGGCGCCATGCGTGCTCCGGCCGCCACGGCGCCGCCGACGCCGGTCGCAGCGGCGCCGATGGCAACGGCCGTGCCGGCGGCACCGACCGCGGCACCGGCCATCGCGCCTGCGCCGAGCTGCGGCGCACCGGACACCAGGCCGGTAGCGATGCCTGGGCCGAAGATGCCGAGTGCCAGTAAGGCGAGAGAGGCCAGCATCACGACCAGCGCATGGTCGATGGAGGGTTCGTCGGGATGCATCTGGAACTCCGCGAACAGGCCCGAGCCGATGCCGACGATGACGGCCAGCACCAAGACCTTGATGCCCGACGACACCACGTTGCCGAGCACCTTTTCGGCGAGGAACGAGGTCTTGTTCCAAAGCGCGAACGGCACCAGGACGAAGCCGGCCAGCGTGGTCAGCTTGAACTCGATCAGTGTGATGAATAGCTGGATCGCCAGCACGAAGAAACACAAGATGACGGTGAGCCAGGCAAGGAACATCACCACGATGGGGTCGATGTTTACGAACACTTCGGGGAAGCCCGCCATGTCGCCGATCTGGTCGAGGATCGGCGCACCGGCGTCGATGCCGGTCTTGGCCAGCCGCCCCGGTTGCAGGAAGTTCTCCATCGTCATGGTCGAGCCGGTGGCCGTCAGGCCCAGCCCGGCGAACGAGCGGAAGACGATGCCGGCCAGCCAGTTGAAGTTGCCGATGATGTAGGCGAAGGCACCGACGTAGAGCACCTTGCGCAGCAGCTTGGCGATCACGTCCTCGCCCTGGCCGGTGGCGTGGCTCATGGCCCAATACAAGCCGGCGATGGTCATGTCGATGACGATCAGCGTGGCCGTCAGGAACGCCACTTCACCTTGCAGCAGCCCGAAACCGGAGTCGATGTAGCGCGAGAACGTATCGAGGAAGCGGTCAATGATGGTCACGTCGTTCATGGCGCGTCCTCTCCAAGGGGTTCATCGAAGCTCGCCGGAATCGGCGGCAGCTCGCCCAGCGTCCGGTACTCGTCCGGCCCGGCCTTGCCGGAGAAGAAGCGCCGCCGGAAGGCTTCGGCGGCGGCGCGGCAGTCGTCTTCGCCCACGGCCTGCCGGTTGTCCGCGCACTGCGCACGCAACGCCTTGAGCCGCAAGGGATCGGCGGTCAAGGCGTCGGCCAGGTTCTCGGCCGACTGCTGGCCGCACGCGGTCAGCAGCACGGCCAGCAGCGAAACCGACAAGACGAGAGCGCATCGCATGGCCGCCTCCGTCAGTTGTTGTAGAAATTGACGGACTGCGGCGTGTACGGCGTGCCGCTACCAAGGAAGCGCCGCCGCACTTCGCGGGCGCGCTCGGTGGCCGCCGCCTGCCGCGCCAGTTCCAGCGAGGCCGCCCGGTCTTGCGTGATCTGGAGCTGCTGGGACTGGATCGACTGCTTGGCCTGCAAGGCCAGAAGCTGGTTGGTCGCCTGCTGCGCCTGCAAGGCGCCGGTGGCCGACTGGCTCTGGCTCACGAGGTCGGCCAGCGCGCTTTCGTCTTGGGCCAGGTTCTGCGACACCTGCGCTTGCATCCGCATCGCGGTATGCAAACCATCGAGCGTGTTCTTCCAGCGCTCGCGGGCGTCTTGCGCCATGCGGTCGCCGCTGATGGTCGCGGCGTACTGCTCCGGGTACAGACGGGCAAACGTGGCATCCATGCTCTGCACGTCGTAGGCCAGTCCCTGCGCCTCGGCGATCAGGCGTTCGGTGGTGGCGAGCGTGGAGCGCAGGCGGTTGACGATGTTGAAATCGAGGCTCGCCAGATTGCGGGCCTGGTTTATCAACATCTGCGCCTCGTTTTGCAGTTGATTGATCTGGTTGTTGATCTGCTCCATCGTGCGGATTGCTGTCAGCGTGTTCTGCACAAGGTTGGCGGGGTCGATGAACGTGAGCGCCGATGCGGGCTGCGCGGTCAGCAGCGTCACCGACAGCACGGTGGCCAGGGATACAGAAAGAGCACGGGTCTTCATGGCGAAACCTCCAGCGGTTGAGAAGCGAGGAACGAAGCCGCCGCCGGCGAGGACGGCAGCAGGTCGGCGGCCCAGTCGAGGCCGCGATGGCGCAGCCACGCGCCGGCGAAGCCGGGAGCGCCGGCCTGCGTCAGTACGCGGTCAATGTCGCGTTGGTCTTGTGGTGTGGAAGCGCCCGCGAAGGCGAGCGCGGCCGGCCCCAGATCGAGGTCGAACAGGCGATTTCCCAGGCGCGATTGGTAGTAGTAGTCGCGCTTGGGCTGGGCGGTGGCGACGATCTCGATTTGCCGGCTGTTGAGGCCGAAGCCCTCGTAGATTGTGCGAATCTGCGGTTCGGTCGCCTGCGGGTTGGGTAAGAAAATCCGACTCGGGCAGCTCTCGATGATTGCGGGCGCAATGCTCGATTCCTTGATGTCCGCCAGACTCTGCGTGGCGAAGATCACGGACACGTTTTTCTTGCGCAGCGTCTTCAACCATTGGCGAATGCGCGCGGCGAAAGACGGCTCATCGAGGAACAACCACGCCTCATCCAGAATCAGCAGCGTGGGCGCACCGTCGAACCGTTCATCGAAGCGGGCGAACAGGTAGCGCAGCACCGCTTGCACGGCGGCGGGGCTGTGCATCAGTTCTTCCATCTCGAAGCCCTGCACGTCACCGAAGCCGAGACGATCGGTGTCCGCGTCCAGCAGCTTGCCGTGCGCGCCGCCGAGCACGTAGGGCGCGAGTGCCTGCCGTAGCGCGTTCGATTGCAGCAGCACCGAAAGCCCGGTGAGCGTGCGCTGGTCAACAGGCACCCCAGCCAAGCTGCCCAGCGCCGACCAGATGACCGCCTTCTCGTCCGGGCCGATCGTCACGCCCTCATGCAGCAGACGGCCTTCCACCCATTCCCCCGCCCAGGAGCGATAGCTTTCCCGGTCGATCTGCGCGAGTGGCTGGAAGGCAATGCCGCCATCGGCACCCAAGTCGTAGTGCTCGCCGCCCAGGCCCAGGATGGTGGCGCGCATCGAGCGGCCCATATCGAAGGCGAACACGCGCGAGCCGCGATAGCGGCGGAATTGCTGCACCAGAATGGCAAGCAACACCGACTTTCCCATGCCGGTTGGCCCGGCGACCAGCGTGTGCCCCACGTCGCCGATGTGCGTCACCAGCCGGAACGGCGTGGCGCCATCGGTGCGGGTGACGATCAGCGGCGGGCTGTCGAGGTGGTCGTTCTTCTCCGGCCCGGCCCACACCGCCGACAGAGGCATCATGTGCGCCAGGTTCAGCGTCGAGATGATGGGCTGGCGCACGTTCGCATAGGCGTTGCCCGGAATGGACGACAGCCACGCATCCACGGCGTTGAGCGTTTCGGGAATGGTGACGAACCCGCGCCCCTGGATGACGCGCTCAACCATGCGCAGCTTTTCGTCGGCCGCGGCCGGGTCGGCATCAAGCACCGTCACCGTTGCAGTGAAGTGGCCGAAGGCCACCTGATCGCCACCCAGCTCCTGCATGGCGGCATCCGCGTCGGCCGCCTTGTTGCTTGCGTCGGTATCAACCAGCGGGCTTTCCTGCTGGAAGATGGTTTCGCGCAGCAACGCCACCACGTTCTTGCGCTTGGCGAACCATTGGCGGCGCAGGCGGCCCAGCTCCTTTTCCGCTTCGGCTTTATCGAGGCAGAGAAAGCGCGTACTCCAGCGGTAGGCGAAGCCCAGGCGGTTGAGGTCGTCCAGCAGGCCCGGCCAAGTCGAGGTCGGAAAGCCCCGCACCGACACCACGCGCAGGTGCTGGTCGCCCAGCATCGGTGCCAGGCCGCCGACCAGCGCGGAGTCGGCCAGCAGCGCGTCGATATGGAACGGCACTTCGGGCACCGCCAGCGGATAGCGCCGCGTGGACACCGTGGCGTGCAGGTAGGTTAGCGTCTCGGCGTCATCGAGCCAGGCGATCTCCGGCATCACGCCATCGAGCAAGTCGAAGACACGATCGGTTTCCGCCACGAAGGCATCGAGCCGGCCGCGCCAGTCCACGCCGTCGCCCGGCGAGTTCTCATAGAGCAGCTTGGCCGCGCGGGCGCGGGATTCCTCCGGCGGCAGGTAAGCCAGCGTCAGGTGATAGCCGCTCTCGAAGTGATGCCCCGATTCCTCGAAGGCGGCGCGGCGTTCCTCGTCCACGAGCCAGGACAGCGGTTCGGGAAAGTCGGAGTGTGGGTAGTCCGCCGCCGGTCGGCGCTCGGCTTCGATGAACAGCGCCCAGCCCGAACCCAATCGGCGCAGCGCGTTGTTGAGCCGCGCCGACGTGGCGATCAGTTCGCCCTGCGTCGCGCTGTCCAGATCAGGCCCGCGAAAGCGCGCCGTGCGCTGGAAACTGCCGTCCTTGTTCAAGACGACGCCCGGCGCGATCAGCCCCGCCCACGGAAGCCAGTCGGCGAGCAAGGCCGGGCGCTGGCGGTATTCGGCAAGGTTCAGCATGGCGGCGTCCCCCTACACGTCCAGCAGCGGTTTGTGCTTGATGTGCCGGGCGAAGACCTGCATGAACTGCGGATCGACGCGCGCGCCCCAGACCGCCAGCGAATGGCCGACGATCCAGAGCACCGCACCGGGAATCCACAGTTGCAGGCCCAGCCCGACGGCGGCGGCCAGCGTGCCGTTGGCGATCGCCACGGTGCGCGGCGCACCGCCCAGCAGGATCGGCTCGGTCAGTGAGCGATGCAGCGGCACCTCGAAGCCTGCCGCGAAGGCGTCCGGGGCACTCATACGACGGCCCCGCCGGAGAACGAGAAGAACGACAGGAAGAACGAGGACGCCGCGAATGCAATGGACAGGCCGAACACGATCTGGATCAGCTTGCGGAAGCCGCCGCTGGTATCGCCGAAGGCCAGCGCCAGGCCGGTGGAAATGATGATGATGACCGCGACGATGCGTGCCACCGGCCCCTGGATGGATTCGAGGATGGAGGTCAGTGGCCCTTCCCAGGGCATCGAGGAACCGGCGGCCTGCGCGGTGCCAGCCGTCACCAGCATGACCGCGGCCAGCAGCAGGCCGTGCTGCGCCGGCGCGGCCAGGTGCCGCAGGCGTGCGAAGGCCGAAGCCGGATTTACGGAAATGCGGAAAGCATGAATGTGCATCTGCGTCATGGCAGTTCTCCAGAGGGTTCAGGGGACGGGGAAGAAACTGGCGGCAGCTCGGGAAACGGCGTTTCCAGCGCATCCGCCATGCGATAGCCCGCGCCGTCGAAACCGACGACGCGTGCGATGCTTTCGACGTGGCGCTTGCGGCCACGCTCGGCGATGTGGATGACGATGTTGATGGCCTCGGCGATCAATGCGCGCGGCGGATTCACCGCCACTTCGAGAATCAGTTGCTCCAGGCGCAGCAGCGCGCCCAAGGCGGAACCGGCGTGAATCGTGGCGATGCCGCCGGGGTGGCCGGTGCCCCACACCTTGATGAGATCAAGCGCCTCGCCGCCGCGCACCTCGCCGACGATCACGCGATCAGGGCGCAGACGCATCGTGGCGCGCACCAGCTCCTGCATCGACACCACGCCCGCGCGCGTGCGCAGCGGCACATGGTCACGAGCGGCGCATTGCAGCTCGATGGTGTCTTCGAGCACCAGCACGCGGTCGCCTGTGGCCGCGATTTCCGCGAGCAACGCATTGGCGAGCGTGGTCTTGCCGGTACTGGTGCCGCCGGCGATCAGGATGTTCTGGCGCTCGCGCACGGCGCGGCGCAGGAAGTCCGCCTGGCCGGCGGTCAGGATGCCGTCGGCCACATAGCGATCCAGGCCGATGATGCTCACGGCCCGCTTGCGCAGCGCGAAGGCTGGCCCCGGTGCGGCGGGCGGCAAGATGCCCTCGAAACGCTCGCCCGTCTCGGGCAACTCGGCGGTCAAGAGCGGTTGGCCACGATGTACCTCCGCGCCGACGTGCGCGGCAACAAGCCGGATGATGCGTTCGCCGTCGGCTTCGAGCAGTTCGACGCCCAACGGCGCACGGCCCGACGACAGCCGATCCACCCAGAGGGTGCGATCAGGGTTGAGCATGATTTCCACCACGTCCGGGTCTTCCAGCGCGGCGGCGATCAACGGCCCCATTGCCGTACGCAGCATCTGGATGCGGCGATCCTGTGAAGTGCTGGCCGACGAGCGTGGTTCGGGTGGAATCTGTGGAACGGCGCTCATGAGGCACGCTCCGCGGCACGTTCATGGGCTTCGGCCAGCGCCGCCGCGTCATCCATGCGCGCGGTGTCCGGGTGCAGTTCTTCCACCACGTCGCGCACCAGACTGCGGCCGCGCAGCAGGTGCCTGCCGAGCTGTTTGATGAACTGCTCGAAACGCGCCTTGCCGTGGGCACGGGCCGCGTCCTGATGCGCCTCGGGCACCGGCGTGCTGACGGTTAGGAAGTAGCGGATGAACAGCGCCAGCGTTTCGATCTGGATGTTCTGGTCGCGCTCCAGGCGTTCGGCCTGCCGCGACAGGCGATCGAGGCGCTTGGCAATGGCGGCTTCGCGCTGGTCGCCCGCGTCCGGTGACAGCCAAGACGCAAGCGCCGCCGCGACGATGCTGGATTTCGAGACGCCTTTCTTGGCGGCCAGTTCTTCTAGCCGCTTGGCGTGCTCGTGTTGGATGAACAGATTGAGGCGGTATTGGCTCATAGGTCGATTCCGTCGTTGGGGTCGAGGGAGGCCAGCCGCGCCGTGCGCTGCATGGCCGGGTCAAGCTGGCCTGGGAGCGGCAGCGGCGGGTCGTCGTCATCGAGCAGTGCCAGGTCATCGGGCGCATCCAACTCGGGGTCGTAGGCGACGGCTTCGGAGAGTTCGGGCTGGCGGCGCGGGCCGCCGCCATCGGAGCCGCTCAGCTCATCGGCGGAGGCTGTGGCTGATGCCGCGGGCACGGCCGGAATCGCCAGGCCGCTCCAGTCGTCGGCGCGGGCCGGAGGCACGTCGGCGTACTGCCCGACCGCGAGCGCGGGCGGCGGCAGCACGCGCTGCTTGAAATTGGCATCGGCGTAGTAGCGCAGCTTCTTCGCCTTGATCGGCGCGACGCTGGACACCATTACTACGGATTCATCGGGCGGGAGTTGCATCACTTCGCCCGGAGTCAGCAGCGGCCGGGCCGTCTCCTGCCGCGACACCATGAGATGCCCAAGCCACGGCGCGAGCCGGTGGCCGGCGTAGTTACGCTGCGCACGCAGCTCGGTGGCGGTGCCCAGCGTTTCGGAAATGCGCTTGGCGGTGCGTTCGTCGTTGGTGGCGAACGTCACCCGGACGTGGCAGTTGTCCAGAATCGAATGGTTCTGACCATAGGCTTTGTCGATCTGATTGAGCGACTGCGCGATGAGGAAACTGCGGATGCCATAGCCGGCCATGAAGGCAAGCGCCGTCTCGAAAAAGTCGAGCCGGCCCAGCGCCGGAAACTCATCGAGCATCAGCAGCAGCTTGTGGCGGCGTTCGATGCCATCGCTGCCGTCGAGCGATTCAGTGAGCCGCCGCCCGATCTGGTTCAGGATGAGCCGGATCAGCGGTTTGGTGCGGCTGATGTCCGAGGGCGGCACCACCAGATATAGCGACACTGGTGATTCGGACGCGATCAGGTCGGCGATGCGCCAGTCGCAGCGTGACGTGACCTCGGCCACCGTGGGGTCGCGGTACAAGCCCAAGAAGCTCATCGCGGTGGAGAGCACGCCCGACCGCTCGTTGTCCGACTTGTTGAGCACTTCACGCGCGGCGGATGCGACAACAGGATGCGGCGCGTCATCGAGATGGCGCGTCGTCATCATCCGATGCAGCGTCAGCTCGAACGGGCACCCCGGATCGGAGAGAAAGTTGGCGACGCCGCGCAGCGTCTTGTCTTCGCCCGCGTAGAGCACATGCAGGATGGCCCCGACCAGCAGCGCGTGCGAGGTCTTCTCCCAGTGATTGCGCTTCTCCAGCGCGCCTTCTGGATCGACCAGAATGTCAGCGATGTTCTGAACGTCGCGTACTT
The DNA here is from genome assembly GCF_030209255.1 of Pseudomonas sp. CFBP2511. Taxonomy (NCBI): domain Bacteria; kingdom Pseudomonadati; phylum Pseudomonadota; class Gammaproteobacteria; order Pseudomonadales; family Pseudomonadaceae; genus Pseudomonas; species Pseudomonas sp. CFBP2511. The sequence goes on from NZ_JARVSI010000022.1 coordinate 103,320, forward strand.
CGTACGCACCGCGCCGCACTTCCAGTAGCGGGTTGTACGCGACCGACTTGGCGTCGGTGGGGTTGAACAGCAGACAGTGTGAAAAGCGCGAACGCCAACCCGCAGTGACGGCCCAGTTCTCGCCCTTGATGTCGTGGATCACAGTGGACGCGGGCCATGACAGCAAGGTAGGCACTACCAGGCCCACACCTTTGCCGGACCGCGTGGGTGCGAAGGTCAGGACGTGTTCCGGGCCTTCATGGCGCAGATACTGACGCTCATGCCGTCCAAGGAAGATGCCTGCGGAGCCAGTGAGGCCGGCCTTGCGAATGTCGGTGGCATCGGCCCAACGTGCGGAGCCGTAGGTCGTGACCAGTCTTGATTGGCGTGAGCGCCACACCGACATGGCGATGGCGACCACCACGGCTACTAGGCCGCTGCCGCCCGCGATGATGCCGCCGGTGTCGAAGACACGCGGTGCGTAGGCGTCGAAGAAGAACCACCACTCGAACAAGCGCCAGGGGTGATAGACCGGCGTGCCCAGAACATCGAACCAGGGCGAACCCAGGCGTACCTGATAGCCCAGGGCGGCGGCTGTCCATTGTGTGGCGACCCACACACCGGTGATAACTATGCCGAAGACGACACCGACCTGCCCGAGCAGAACACCTTGAACTTGCATCCCGGCCTCCGATTTCTCCTGAACGACATGCGGCACAAGGACGTGCCGTAGCCGAGAGATTCGGGCTAGGTCAAGAGGCGGTCAAAGACCGTTATCGGAAGAAATATCGAGAAAAAAGCAAGAATTCGCGCAAGGGCAACTCAATGGAATGCACTGCAAACGCAGGCGCGTTGCGGCATAGCGTGCAGAAAATCTGCACTTCGTGTTGAAGTGCCAACGATCAGAACTTTGGGAATCCCTTTGACGGGTTGTAGGACATCTTGCCACCGCCGAAAAAGCGCCTATTTGTTGCCTCGGCTACGCGGCTACAGAGTTCGTCGCCCAGCTTGGCGCGATCTGTTTTTCACTGCTCGCGCAGTTCCTTCAACCGTTCGGGATTGCCTGCGAGAGACTCCACCGTCTCGCTCGGTTGGGATTTGCCGCACGCCGTCAGTATTACGACGAGCAGAAATAGCATGATCTTGTTCATTGCTCGCGCTCCTCCGAAACATCGAGGTCAGACAGTGCAATCGGTGCTTTCGCCGCAGGAGCATCGAGATAACTTGTCCTCTCGATGCAGCGAGGACCGGAACTGCGTGGAGGCAGGCGAGCCTCCGGTTTCCAACGGCAACCCGTTCCCGATGCCCGGGAACTGCTCATCAAGAATCGTTTTTAAACGCCTTTACGCGGAATCCCCGTAGCCATGCGAATGAAACTGTCGAAGGCCCGGTCGGAGAGCATGCGGCGTAGAAAGATCATGGGTTTGGCACCGAAGCCGACGGCATAGCGCGTTTTTGGACGGCGGGCGCTGAGTGCCTTGCCGATCGTATCCGCGATCAAATCAGGCGGTGACATGCGCTTGCGGTTGGCTTCGCTCACCATCGTCTTGAACAAGGCATTGGCCTGTCCGGCATAAGCGCCCTCGCTAGAAGTCTCGCGCAGCTTGTCCGCAGCAATTCCGGCCCACTCGGTATTGATGCCGCCCGGTTCAATGACCACCACGTCGATGCCGAGAGGCTGCACCTCCAGGCGCAGGCAGTCGCTGATCGCCTCGAGCGCAAACTTAGTGCCGTGGTACCAGGCGCCCAGCGGCGTATGGACCTTGCCGCCCATCGAGGTGATGTTAACGATGGTTCCCGAGCGCCGCTTGCGCATGTGCGGCAAGGCCAACTGAATAAGGCGCACGGCACCGAACACGTTGACGTCGAACTGTGCGCGGGCCTCATCGAAGGGTACGTCCTCTACGGCACCGTAGGAGCCATAACCGGCGTTGTTGATCAGGACGTCGATACGGCCGGACTTGTCGATGATTTCCTGGAGGCCCGCCTGCATCGAGGCGTCATCCGTCACGTCCATAGCCAAGATGTTGATGCCAGCGCCCGCCAGGGCACGCATCCGGTCTACGCGGCGCGCTGCGGCGTAAACTGTGTAGCCAAGGGCCTTCAACTTGAGGGCGGTGGCTTCGCCGATGCCGGACGATGCGCCTGTGACGAGAGCAACTTTCGTATTCATGTCTAAAATCCTTGGCTCGAGAATTTGATGTGCATGGCGCTTTGGGGTTTGGTTCGCCTTCTGTGCTCCACAGTACGCAGTGGGCGGCGTCAGCTCCCTAGCGATTCGCGCCAGTCTCCAAGCAAACCACGCCAAAGTCAGTTGCTAACGTCAGCGGGCATCTTGCAAATAGCTTCGCAAGGCCTTGAGCGTTCCATAGGGCGTATCTACCACCATCTGATTGGCCAACCATTTGGGGATCGAGCCGCCCGGGGAGGCATGCATCTGATAGGTAACATTCACGCCACCAGCCATACCCCTTTCAAGGCCTCGCCCCGTTCAGGCGTCCCCGCGCAAGCGGCAAGCAGCACTACCGTCAGCAGCAGTGGGAGCAAGCGGCGCGGCACCCGCTTCATCGACGAATTGGCCGGTTCAATGCTCACTGCCGACCTTGGCAAGCACATTCGATGCGAGTACTACCACGCCTTGCGCCGTCGGAACAGTCTTGACCAAAGACCGCGCCACAGCGCGCGCGTGTACCGGCCGGTAGGCGCCGGGAAGAATAGAAGCGAGCACCTTTGCGATCGGGATCGAAATGATCTCCCCGATGCGCGGCGGTTGCCCCAGGCCGTCCCGGTGGTCCAGCAGCAGAGAAGGTTGAGCAATCACCAACGCCGAGAGATCCATCGCCTTAAGCGCATCATCCAACTCGGCCTTGACACGGTTGTAGAACATGGAGGATCTCGCGTTGACTGCGGCCACACTGAGCAACACCGTCCGTTGTTGAACATGCGTGGCCATGGTCGATTTTCTCAGTTCAAATGCATGGCGTTGCGGGCACTGTCGGGCGTCTGCCCAGTCCAGTCCTGGAATGCGCGATAAAAGGAATTGGGATCCTCGAAGCCCAACAGGAAGGCGATCTCGCCACCGGACATCTTGGTGTTAGTCAAGTAATGGCGTGCCAGGTTTTCTCGGGTGGCATTGACCATGGCGCGGAAGTTCTCCCCCTCATCTTCCAGGCGACGCTGCAGCGTGCGCTTGCTCATGCCAAGGCGTTCCGCGGCCTTCTCGATGGTGGCCGCATTGCTTGGCAGCAGCTCCAGCAGAACTGCACGCACGCGTTCGGCTGTCGTGGAAGTCGCATCCAGTTCGCTAAGCCTGCGGCGCAAGTCGGGCTCGAAAACGCGCCACATGCCTGCGTTGACGGTGAGGAACGGGCGTAACATATCCGCGGCCGAAAAGGTGATGCTCGGCGCAGTCCCCTGTTGCACGGGGACGCCGAAGAATTTCTCGTAGCGCCGCGAATAAGCGCTCGGAGGAAGTTCTGGAAGCGCTACGCGCAACGCCTTGACCGGCTCGCGGGTAGCGAGCCGAGCGAGCCGCACGTAGAACGCGATTTCGGCCACTTGCAATGAAAACGGCACCTGCATCTGTACGGTCAGCCAGCGAGGCAAAACCGTCAATTCCCCGCCATTGCCTACCTCGACTTCGAGACTCATGGGCGCCAAAAGCTGCTTGTATTTCGCCAGGCGCTGCACCGCTTGCATCAGGTTGGTGCTGCATAGCGCTGCGAACAGAGGCGGATCGAAAGATTCCACCGAGACGGTCTCAACGATGCGCAACGGAAACATGACATCACCGGCCTCCGCCTCCAAGGACCGCCAAAAACGGAAGTACTCCTCCGTAGTTAGCCCATGTCCCTCACGCGAGAACAGGTCTTCAGGAAGGCCAGCCCTACGCAGCACATGGCTGGGCTGGATACCGAAGTCCTTAAGCAAGGCTTTCCACCCGATATCCACCGAGAAGGTTTGATTGCGTGTCACTGGGATACTCCCGGCTGGGCTCTTCAACACTGAAATAGAAGGTTCAGTATATAGACCGTAGCCTGCCAGCAGCATGCAAACTGCGCCATAAGTCACTCAATCAGCGCCACCAAATTTCGTTGAACGTGGCCCCAACCTCGCTCTGTTAGTCGCCTCCTATTTCTCCAGCACGACACGCGGCACAACGTCGTGCCGTAGCCGTGAGGATCGGAGTCAGGTCACGGGTGGGTCAAAGACCGATATCGGCAGAAACTCAGCGGAGAAAGCAAGGTACGTATGGAGACGAATCCAATAAGAACGCCGCAAGCGATGACGCGTTGAGACGCGTTTGGAAATCAAGAGGAAATTCTGTGGCAATACATTCGCGACTAGAACTTGGGTGGGTTCTCCGGCGGCGTATAGGGCACCTTGCCATCACCATAGAAGCGCTTGCGAGTGGCTTCGGCAACCCGATTGCAGAGTTCATCGCCCAGCTTGGCGCGTTCCAGCTTGCACTGCTGACGCATTTCTTTCAGTGGTTCGGGGTTGGAAGCGAGTTCCTCGACGGTCGGCAGGATAGTCTTTTGAGGTGCTTCGGACTGGCCGCAGGCTGCCAACATTACGGCCAGTACGAAAGGGACCGCGTTCTTCATGACTTCGGTTCCTCCGCTAGAAGGGAATCAAGGTCCGGCGCAGACCTATTGGCTTCAGGTGAGTCGATGGCCTGTACCCGCTCGATGAACCGCGCCAGTGTTTCCGAAGGCTCGCCTGCCGAGTGCAAAAGGTAGGTCGTGAGCATCGGCGATCGGCCGGTCAGTGGACGCGCGACAACGCCTTGTTCCCGGCTGGCTGCGATGTGCGCGGCACCGGTCAGGCCCAAGGCGAACCCTGCCGATACCAGGACCATCATCAAGTCGCAGGATGTCACCCGTTCGGCAATCAGCGGTTCCATTTGCACCTTGCGCAATACCCGCTCCACTTGCCTTGCATGTCCTTCGCACGCCTGCGGATCGCACAGCACCAGTGGGTAACGCAGCAGCTCTTCCAAGGGAATGCGCTTATGCGCCAACAAGGGATGTCGCGCCGGAACGGCTACCATCATCGGGTCGTCCCAAACGGAAAAGGCCGAAATGCCATCCCCGACCTCATCTGATCGGGCAAAGCCTACGTCGTACAGGTCATCATGCAGTCCTTTGATTTGTTGCGACAAAGGCACCTCAAAGAATCGAATTTCGACCTCGGGCTCTTCCTGCCGGCAGAGTGCAAGCAAAGCCGGTAGGCGCGACGGCGTGATGCCGTCGGACAAGGCGATACGCAACTGCCCGTGAAACCCGTTCGCTGCTGCCTTTACGCTATCGCGTGCTTGCTGTAATGAAGTGAAGACACGCGGAACATGCTCCAGAAATAGCTTGCCTGCACGAGTCAGGCGGGTGCTACGTGTAGTTCGCGCAAATAGCTGGGTACTGAGCTCTTCTTCCAGCTCCTTAATAGCGCGCGACAGTGGCGACTGCTCGATGTGCAGCCGCTCGGCAGCACGGGCGAAATGAAGTTCTTCAGCAACGGCCAAAAAACAGCGCAGATGGCGCAACTCCATAGACCACCTCCATTGTTTGGCCGTCGCCTAGTGTCCTAATCAGCTCCTTTGCCCGCGACGCTAAAAACCCGTCAGGGCATGGAACAGGATGAAACTACTCCGACAGAAAAGATCAGTATGACGACCATTTACTTTAGTAAAACTCCAGCGACACACATGGGCGACGTTTTACTATTTATCGCGTCGAAATTGGAATTAGCTCGGCAGTTGCAATGCTGTTTACATTGAGCATGTAGCCTACCAGTGCGCCACTAGACTCGCGATCAATGGGTAACTTTTCCACCTTGAGGGCCCAAACTTTGAAATGGTAATGATGGGACTTGTCTCCGAGCGGAGGGCATGGACCACCGTAGCCTGGGTTGCCGAAATCAGTCCTGCCTTGTACGGCCCCCGAAGGGACTTTTGATCCATTCCTGTTTCCAGCGTCCGCTGGAAGGCCATGAATTCCCTTAGGTATATTCACGACCGTCCAGTGCCACCAGCCGCTGCCTGTTGGAGCATCGGGATCAAACATGGTCACAGCGAAGCTCTTGGTGCCTTCTGGCGCTCCAGACCATGCAAGCGCTGGTGAAATGTCAGCGCCGGAGCAGCCTGATCCATTCTGCACATAGGCATTACCAATCTGTTCGCCATGCTTTATGTCACTGCTTGAGAGCTTGAAGTCTTGCGCTTGCGATGCCAACGAAGCCAAAGAAAAAGCGATCCCAATGATTAATCTATTCATATTTAATTTTCACCCAATAGTGAAGCTCACAAGGAGCGATTGGATCTCGAAGACGTTCCGGCGCACTTAGAAGCCATCTGAATAGCTTGATCATGCAATGTCGAACCAGGCATTCCCCTGGACATTGAGAATGCCTACGCTGTCTATCGGAAAGTGAGCCATGCGAGGCACTGAGAAGCCGGTGTCTCGCAAAGGTCATGACGACATGAACCGTCATGACCTTGCTTGCTTACTTCAGGTTCTTCTGGAAAAAGTCCGTCAGCTTGGCGAACGGAATAAGGTCAGTGCGATCGTAGAGATCAACATGCCCTGCGTTCGGAATGACGACCAGTTCCTTAGGTTGGCCAGCCAGCTTGTAAGCGGCTTCGCTGAACTCTCGGGAGTGCGCTTCGGACCCTGTGATAAACAGCATCGGACGGGGTGAGATCGTCTCGATGTCGTTGAACGGGTAGAAGTTCATTTGCTTCACTTCCGCGGTGATCGGGCGATTGGTCGTGAGATACAGCGAAGAACCCTTCGGGACGTATGCGCCGCGCTTGGTGCGATAGAAGTCGAAGAACTCGCGCTCGATCGCGCCAGCGTCCGGGCGCAGCGTTTCGAGCATACCGTCGGAATACTTCTTCTTACCGCCCAGGAACTCCACGTAGCGCTGTTCCGCGGCTGCGGCAATGAATTGCTTGCGCTGCTCAATCGATTGAGAGTGATTGAGGCCGTTGCGGGTTACGCTACCCATGTCGTACATGCTGACCGTGGCGATCGCCTTCAAGCGAGGGTCGATCTTGGCTGCACTGATGGCATAGCCGCCGCTGCCGCAGATGCCAAGAATACCGATCCGGTTCCTGTCGATGAATGACCGCGTGCCCATAAAATCCGTCGAGGCCATGAAAACCTCGGTGTAGATGTCGGACGAAACCGCATTACGCGTACCCGAACTTTCGCCCCAGAACGACAGATCAGGTGCCAATGTCACGAATCCTTGCTCGGCAAGCTTCTGCGCATACAGATTCGCGCTCTGCTCCTTCACTGCGCCATTGGGATGGCCCACGATAACGGCCGGATATTTCTTGCTGCGATCCAGTCCTTTCGGCACAAACAGATTCGCCACGATATCCATCTGGTACTGATTCTTGAATGTGACTTTCTCAACAGTCACCTTGTCACTCTTGTAGAAGTTGTCTGCACCATGGGACATGTCTTGCCCCATAGCGGTGAACGAACTGGCCAGTAGGGCCAGCATAAGAACGATCTTCCTCATACATATGTCCTCATAAATTAGCCCGAAAAAGTCAGGCGGAAAGTGTGGCGTTGTCGATTACGAAGCGGTACTTGACGTCTCCTTTCAACATCCGTTCGTAGGCATTGTTGATTTCATCGGCGCGGATCATTTCGATGTCGGCGACGATGCCGTGCTTTGCGCAGAAATCCAGCATCTCCTGCGTTTCCGGAATACCGCCAATCATCGAGCCGGTGATGGAGCGACGCTTCATGATCAGGTTGAACACATTGGGAGACGGATGCGGCGTCGCCGGAGCGCCTACCAGGACCATCGTGCCGTCGCGTTTGAGCAGCACCAGCAGTGCATCGAGATCGTGCGGCGCCGCCACCGTATTGAGGATCAAATCGAAACTTTTGGCATGCGAGGCCATCTCCTCTGCGTTGCGGGAAACCACGACCTCGTTGGCACCCAGTGCTTTGGCTTCTTCGCGTTTGGACTCAGACGTGGTCAGCGCCACGACATGCGCACCCATCGCGTGAGCCAGCTTGATGCCCATGTGTCCCAAACCACCGATGCCCACGACGCCGACCTTCTTTCCAGGCCCCGCCTTCCAGTGACGCAGCGGCGAATACGTGGTGATACCGGCGCACAACAACGGGGCCACTGCCGCCAGTTGTTCTTCGGGATGACGGATACGCAGTACGTAGTGCTCATGGACGACGATTTGCTGCGAGTAACCGCCCAGGGTATGACCGGGTGCGTCCGGGGTCGGAAAGTTGTAGGTGCCGATCAGTCCGTCACAGTAATTTTCTAAACCGGCGTCGCAGTCGTTGCAATGCCTGCAGCTATCGACGATGCAGCCGACGCCAACGAGATCGCCGATGCTGGTATCGGATACATGCGCGCCGACAGCCGTCACGCGTCCGACGATTTCGTGACCTGGCACGCAGGGGAACTGGGTGCCTGCCCATTCAGCGCGCACCTGGTGCAGATCTGAATGGCAGACACCGCAAAAGGCAATGTCGATTTGCACATCGTGCGCGCCAGGCGAGCGGCGGTTTATTTGCAGCGGCTCCAAGGGTTTGTCACCTGCATGGGCGCCATAGGCTTGAATCAGCATGGGGATTCCTTCTTTCTTGCGATAGAAGGCATCTTCGCCTCGACCCCCATACAACCGATAGAGCAATTCGCTGGTTTTCTTGCCTATTAGTATGGATGTTGCGTATTTTAAGTGGTAGGAAGGATATCCATTCGGTAGACTGGCCTACAACAGCTATGGCAACGAATCGCAAATGACAACTCAACACGAATCCATCGTTGCAACGCTGGCGACGGCCATTGGCGCTTACGCCACCGTTGCAACGGGCGATGTGGCAACGCCGATCAGTGGCCTTACCTTCTTCCGTCGCGACTTGCCGTCACCGCCATCCATTTGCATGGTCGAGCCCAGCGTCGTCTTGGTGGCCCAGGGAGAGAAACGTATGTGGGTGGGCGGCGAGGCTTATCACTACAACACCTCTCGCTTCCTGCTCACTTCATTGGACGTCCCCGCCAATTCCGAGGTCATGGACGCCAGTCCGGATCGACCGTGCCTTGGATTGACCTTGAAAATTGACTTGCGGACCGTGGCCGAGTTGATCGCTCAAGGTCATCTACCGACCCGTCGCGATCGGCCCAGTGGCGCAGGGCTCGGTATCGGCGAAGCAACGTCGAGCCTCTTGGCACCGTTTGCTCGCCTTTTAGCGTTGCTGGAAGAACCCGAGGCAATCCCAGCGCTCGCGCCGCTCATCCAACGCGAAATCCACTACCGGCTACTGACAAGTGATCAGGCTTCTCTCTTGCGTCAAGTGGTGTCTATCGACGGCCAAGGTCATCGCATCGCAAAAGCCATCGACTGGCTGAAATTGCACTATGCCGAACCGTTCAGCGTTGAAGAGCTCGCTGCCCGCGTGCAGATGAGCACGCCGACCTTTCATCATCACTTTCGCCATCTGACCGCGATGAGTCCATTGCAATACCAGAAGTTGCTACGATTGAACGAGGCCAAACGATTGATGCTGAATGAGCACATGGATGGTGCAAGTGCCGCGTTCAAGGTGGGCTACGAAAGCCCTTCGCAGTTCAGCCGCGAGTACAGCCGCTTGTTTGGAGCGCCGCCAAAACGCGATATTGCAGCGTTACGTGCAATGGACCCGCCCAGCCCAACCAAGCGCAACGGCAGAGCCTCTTAGCCTTTGGTTGTGGCAGGCCGTGGGGTATGCCGGACTTAGAACCAGCCTTGTCCCATCGGGCGCACCTTGTCCAGTTCCTCACGGATTTGCTGGGCGATCTCGATCAGACGCAATTCCGGCAAGCGGTTCGTCGGCCCTGCTATGGCGATGGCGGCGCGTGGAGTGACCGCGACCGCGACGCAAGAGATTCCCGCGTTCTCGCTGTCCAAGTCGAGTGCGAAACCTCTGCGCTGCGCTCCGTCGATCTCCTTGGCATGGTGTTTCCACCCGGCAGGATCGTGGCCACGGATGGAATGAGCAAGGTCGGTGTCGGCCGCCAGCAGTGCATGGCCGAGCGCCTGCCCGAGCAGCGCGGCTCGCTCTCCGGGTTTGACGGCTAGGTGCAGCGGCTTGTCCGACTGCACGGCATCCACGCACACGTAGTCGCTGCCGCTGACCAAGCCTAAAAACGCCGACTCGCCGGATGCAGCGCTTACGGCCTGCAGGACGGGCCGAATGCGGGCGCGCAACGCGTGCTCGACCTCTGCATCCGGCCGCAGGAGTCCATTGAGTTTTCCGGTCAGGCGATAAGCCGCGCCCTTCTTGTCCTGCGTGATGTATCCGAGCTCTTCAAGGGATGCGAGCAGATTATGAGCAGTGCTGCGGTTAAGACCGATGCCATCCGCGAGTTCGCTCAATCGCACGCCCTCCGGTTGCTTGGCGATGCACTCCAGCAGGTCGAAGGCCCGCTGTACAGACTGAATTATGCGGCCGGACGATGTCGTTGATTCCATAATGCCGAATTATGCTGACGTATATCACCAGAAGCAACAGCAATATGGGACGCGACGTAGGTGCCCGGCAGCCGCTGACACCCAAGACAGAAATGCTCTTTAGATGACTTCGCTGGGAGCCATGATCGTGTTGCGCAGAATCGGATGGCGGCGTTCCAGCACAGCAATTATCACCACCGGCACGAATGTGAGCACGCCGAAAATGACACCCACCAGCGGAGGGGCGAGCACGCCAAGCTGCGTTTCGATAAGCATGCCGGTAATCCAAGTGCCCAAGGCGGTGCCCACATTGAAGAAGGACACCACCATCGACGATGCCAGAGTAGGGGAATTTCCGCCGTAGCCGACGGCCAAGCTGGTAAGCACCGGGTTTGCTGCCAGACCAACCAAGCCTAGCAACGTGAACATGATCAGTGCTGCGGCGGGGATCGATGAAAATGCGAGCAGGCCTGCCGAGGCAAGCGCCGAGATGCCTGCAGTGAACATCGGCATCGTGTGCGGATGGCGGTCGCCAATCCGGCCGCCGAAGATCGACCCGATCAACGAGGCCACACCGAACAGGGCCAGTGCGATGGGGATGAACTGGCTTGCCAGACCCGTGTGCTCGGTCAGCAAAGGAGCGATAAAGCTGTAGACAGAGAGCGCGCCAGCGTTGACGGTGACACACCCCAGCAGCGAGAGCCATAGCCGAATCGAGCGCAGTCCTGCGAATTCGTCGCGGATTCGCGGAATCGTCCGCCCCGGCACCTCTGCGGGAACGAGTTTGACGATAGCGATGGCAAGGACGACGGCAATGATCGCGAGCGCCCAAAACGGACCCCGCCACCCAGCGATCTGCCCGGCGATCGAGCCGAGAGGTACGCCCAAGACGTTAGCAAGCATGCCGCCACCGATCACGATGCCTAACGCCCGTCCACTAGCCTTGGAGCCCGCAGCCTTGGATGCAACAACAGCGGCGACGGTCCAGAACGAACTCGTAGCAACAGCGCTGACCACGCGACTGACAAGCAGTACCGTGAAGTCTGTCGTGAACGCTGCAATCAAATGCCCTATCGCGAATACGACGAGGGAAAGCATCAATATGATCCGCTTCGGCATCCGCAAGGTGAACAACGCCACCGTTGGAGCGCCGAAGATCATTCCGATGGCAAACAGCGTAATCGCCATGCCTACCTGAGCGACCGACACGTTGTAGTCGGCAGCGATCTCGGGCAACAAGCCGGCGACGATGAACTCGGACGTTCCCATGAGAAACGTGCCTACTGTCAGAACATAGACGACCAGCGGCAGGTGCGCCGTTGTAGATGAGCCTGACGCGGACGGAGAGATAGATGCTTCAGCCATGTGTGTTCTTATTTCCTATCAAGCTCAAGATTTATTGGCTTCACCGGCCGTCTATGTGGACGTGCCGCTCCACGAAATGCCATTGCCCGTTGCGGACAGCAAAGCGATCCTCGTAGCGTCCTCGCGCAGCCAACTGAACCGCCGAGCCTTCCGCCAGATGCGACACGACGAAATACGACATGCCGCCCGCCGTTTGCCCGCTGTCGGCCACGTCAATGAGGATGTTGCCAATCAAGTGCTGCGGACCGAGATAGGCCTCGTGCGCTGGAGCGTTCTGGCGTAGCCACGCGAGTTTTTCCGCCGCCCCGTGGCAAGCCACGGTCGGGGAAATATGCCAGGCCGCATCCTCGAAGAACGCGGCCACTGCTTCCAAGTCACCTGCATCGAGCCGGTAGCAATAGGTATGGATCAGACGCGCGATCTGATTTTCAGCTTCGCGGCGGTCTTCACGAGAAATCATCATGGCGGCCTCTCACTTCGATCATTGAATTCGGCGCAGCGACGCGTTCGCCGCGGCGCTCTAATGTCACGGCCATGCGGACCTCAGGCTGCATATGTTTCCGAAATCTACGAGCAAAGTGACAGATCAATTTGTTTGATTTTCTTGCCTGATTGCAAGGTCAATTGGGAGACACAAATTTTGGCCGCAGGTCGCATTCGATCAGCGCTACAGAGCGATCGCTAGGTAGCTTCTGATGCTCTGATAGATGTCATGCCGCAGACCAGGCGGCATGATGTTCCACCGAAACGCGCGTCTTGGAGAACAGTAACCTGCGTCTGTATGACCTAGGCACGTACAGCTATAGGCAGACAAAGCCAAGCAGCTATTTTCCTTGGTAGGCTTTGATACTGGTGACCTGCCAGTGGCGTACGCTCGCGCTTAGCACGTCACTTTTCACGCCTGGATCCTGGCTCACCCATTGTTTCGCCGCTTCGATATTCTCAGCTTCGAACACAACCATGCCCAGCACCTTGTCTTCAGTGAGTGTGCCGAGCAATCCACCGGCCAGGAATTTGTGCCCGAGGGTTTGGCCGTACGCGATGTGTTCCTTGATGTTGGATTGCTCAGCAATGCTCTTGCTACCTTGATAGGCGGAGCCGCGTTCGTAAATGACCGCGAAAACGCCAGCCTTCGCAGCGGCCACGTCCTGCGCGGCGGCGGCGGGCGCGAAGATGGCAACCGCGCCGAAAGCCGCAAACGCTGCAAGAGCCAACGTCAGAATTGCGCGCCGACTGGTAAAGCTGCCCGCTTGAATCGCCTTGGCAATATGAATGTTCATGTCAGTATCTCCGCCGATGAGGTAAACGCGGCCGTATAAAGGATCTATTCCGTTCCGGATATGATCCGAGCACCGACAAGCGAAGCGATAGATCAATTCGCTCGATTTATTGCCTGATTGGAAGAACGAGAGCAGCAATCGTGTACTTCAATTGCGTCCCGTCGGACGCCAGTTCGTCGAAGGGCCGAGCACACCACGATCAGAAGCCCTCAAGCACGATCTTGCCGCGTGCTTTGCCGCTCTCCAGCAGTTGGTGCGCCCGCTTGAGGTTCGTCGCATTGATCGGAGCAAAGGTCTCGGTCAGCGTCGTCCGAATCTTGCCGGCCTCGATCAGCTCGGCCACTTGTCGGAGGATGGCACCTTGCAGGCCCATGTCTTCCGTCTGCATCAGGGAACGCATAAAAACCGCTTCAAGGTGGATCGAAATGCACTTCCATTTGAAAGGGTTGGCATCGAACACTTTTGGATTGTCGATATAGCCGTAGCGTCCTTGGGGCGACATCAACTTCACGATGTCGTCGCGATACTCAAGGGAACCGGCTGTTGCAAAGACAAAGCCAGGCGCGCCAATGCCTAGGGCTTCGATCTGCGAGGCCAGCGGCTGGCTGTGATCAACAACATGATGCGCGCCGAGGCTGGCGCACCATTCCTTGGTTTCCGGGCGTGATGCGGTGGCGATTACCGTGAGATCGGTACAGGCGCGGAGCAGTTGGATCGCCATCGATCCCACTCCACCGGCGCCACCGATGATGACCACGGCCTGAGCCGCTCCGGGAACGGGACGTGTCACGTCCAGGCGCTCGAAAAGCATTTCCCAGGCCGTCAGCGAGGTCAGCGGCAAGGCGGCCGCCTCGGCATTGGACAAGGAGGCAGGAGCCTTCGCCGCGATGCGTGCATCAACAAGGTTGTACTCGGCGTTCGATCCTTGCCGCCGTATGGCGCCGCAGTAGTAAACCCTGTCTCCGATCTCGAAACCTTGGACGAGTGAGCCCTTGTCTACGACGATGCCAACGGCATCCCATCCCAGGACACGAACCTCGCCGTCAGTCGGTGCGGCGTTGCGACGGATCTCGTAGTCGATCGGGTTGACGGCCGTAGCCGCGATTTCGACGAGCAGATCGTGGTCCGTGGGGACGGGTTTCGGGAGCGTAATGTCGATGAGGGCGTCTTCGCGGTCGATCGGACCAGTCTGTTTGTAGCCTACGGCTTTCATGATTTTCCCTTGATTGTCTGGTGACAAGAATTGATGCGCAGCCTGATCAGGCTGATTGAACTGCGCCGCCAATCGCAGCGAGACTCAGGCTTCACCAGGGCAGGCTCTTGCCGTCTTGATAAAACCCGCTGGTACCGGCATCAGTCGACAGGTTGACCACGTACTTGATGCTGGCCGCCCCTTCAGCCACGGGGCGGCCGCCTTCGCCACCCAGATCGGTAGCAGTCCACCCGGGGGAGGCGGCGTGGACAGTAATGCCTTGATCGGTGAGTTCTGCGGCGAGGTTCCGGGTCAAGGCGTTCAGCGCCGCCTTCGACGTGCTGTAGCCGGGGACACCAGCAGTCATGTTTTCCAGCGAACCCTTTTCGCTCGATACGTTGACGATGCGGGCGCCTTGCGCTTTGCGCAGCAGCGGCAGCATTGCCTGCGTGACACGCCAGGCGCTAAAAAAGTTGATATCCAGAGCCTGCTGGACTACCGCAAGGTCGGCTGTGGAAGCCTGCTGCGCATAGTCGAAGACTCCGCCCACGTTGTTGACCAGCACGTCGAGACGACCGAATTCGGCTTCAATTTCCTTCGCTGCCGCGTCGACGCTTAACTGGTTCGAGACATCGATTTGAACCGCGCGAGCATTGCCGCCGATCTCCGTGGCGGCCTTGGTGGCGGCGCCAATGTCGCGGGCGCCGAGCAGCACGGTGTCGCCATCTACTGCGAGTTGGTTGGCGAGTTCGCGGCCGATACCGCGGTTGGCGCCGGTGATGAGAATGATGCGAGTCATATCTGTTCCCTTGTCGAAATGGATGGGTGGTAAGGAGCCAGTCGCGGAGCACTGACATAGCGCCGTTCGCTGAACTGCCGGCTCCTATCTTACCCGCAAATACCACAATAACAAACTATTTATGGAGTTATGCCATAATCATTCAACATTGTGGAACTATAGCGAGCGCCAGGTACGTGAGTCGGATTAGAACGGGCTGTGCCCAAGACCTGAGCACGGCATTGGACGAGTTCGACGCCTTCCCTGATCAACCGCAGCAAAGTGTCTGTGCATACAGTCGGGCTATCCGCCGTGCGCCGTTCTGTGCGTCGCTTCAACCGGCCGAAGCGATAGATCCATTTCGGCCCTTCCTCGTGCCCATAGGCGAGCACTGTTGCGAGCATTCCGAATGGCTCGGCGAGGCGCGCAACCTGCAGGGGGCCTGCGTCCATAGGCTCGAACCCGATTTGCGCAAAAAGCGCGGCAGCGCGTTCCTTGTTAGGCAATCCCAGCCCCGCGCTGCCGCCCAATTTCCCAGGACACACCACCGCCGCGCACAGTGGCTGCAATCTGCTGCCCCAGCCGTTGCTCGATCACCGGTTGCCACGGCACGAGACTGAACCCCATGCCGTCATCGAGCATCGCGTAGCGCCCACTGGCGAGCATGACGCTGCGCCGGTAGATGCCGGCCACGCGCTGCCCGTCTGCTACGGGCAGATGCGCAAGGCCGGTATCGGTGGCAATGTCCTTTGCAGCCTGCACCAGTTCCAGATTGCGCAGCGTTCCCAGCAGGTTTCGGGCGAGGATCACATGCTGGCCCCGCTTCTCGGCCAGTCCCTTTCCGATCAAGAAGTCGGTTCGCTGCTGCATGGCTTGCTTGGTCTCGGCGCCAAAGCCCAGGTCGCCCAATCCCCGACCACTGCCGATCAGTTGCTGGTCCAGCCAAGTCGCGCCGATCACGCGCGCCTGCCGCTCAATCGGCAGATGCGATTTCAGCTCCACGGCAACACCGCCCAGCCGTTGCCCGTCGTACTGCCGACCACGCTCGGCCAGATCGTTCGGCACTTTCCATAAACCATCGGCCACGCGCTCCACGATGCCGGCGCGGCGCAGGGCTTCCAACCGGCGAACATGCGCGGCGACAACCTCCTGCGGATCGCGTCCGGGCTTGGCCCGACCTTGCTCGATCGCCAAGTGATGATCGGTGCGGTACAGACCATCGCTCGCCAGCGCGACGATATTCTTGTCGGCCGCCCGCACGGCAGCGGAACCGCGCACCTCCACCACCGCGCCACTAGGATAGTTCGCAAGTTCATCACGGGCGTTCAAGGCGACGTAGTGAGCCTTGCCGTCCACACCATCGATTACCAGATAACCGCGGTCGTGCAACTCGTCGGCCAGCCCCTTGCCGGCCACGCGGCCGACGATGCTGCGGCCGTCGTCGCCCGGCTCGAACACCGCCAGCTCGCGCGGCTGGCCGCTCATGGCCCGCTGCAGGGTGCGGATGATGTCGCCGCGCTCGCCCAGGACGCGTAAGGTTTTCTCGGCATCGCCATGAACGGTCCAGGTGCCTGGCTGGGTCTCGTCGGCCAGGCCCATGCGCTGCAAGCGTTGCAGACGGCCAATCAGCAGCAGGCGCTGGCGTTGTAGCGTCGGTTCGTTGAAGCGTTCGATCTGCACCCGGCCATCGTCGCTGGCCTCGCGTTGCAGTGTGCGGTCGAGGCTCGTCCACCGCTCCTGTTCCACCTCGCGTTGCAAGGTCTGCTGGATCTCCAGTTCGGTACGCGGCCCCAGCCATTCGGTCGCCAGCTCGGCGGCGCGATGGCGGAAGCCGTGGGCGATGTAGTCGCCCGCGATGATGAGGTCTTTGCCGGTGTCGTCGCGCCCGCGCACGATCAAATGCGTGTGCGGGTTGTCGGTGTTCCAGTGGTCGACCGCCACCCAATCCAGCCGCGTCCCCAGGTCGGCTTCCATCCGGTTCACTAGATGCCGCGTGTAGGTGTGCAGGTCGTCCAGCTCGGCGCCGTCCTCGGGCGAGACGATGAAGCGGAAGTGGTGCCGGTTGTCGGCGGCCCGCTCCTTGAAGGCATCAAGGTCGGCTTCGTCGATCTGCGGCCCGTAGGCCCGGCCTGGCTCGCCATCGCGACCCGTGCCGTCGCGCTCGATGTAGCGCAGGTGCTTGGCGAGCGACTGCGGGCTAGCGTTGCGCTGATTGACCAGCAGGGTCTTGATGGTCACGCGCCGCGACATGGGCGTCAGCTTCGCCCCGGCGAAACGCGCGGCCGTGTGGCCGCGTCCAAGACGTGAGCCGGGACGTTGGCCTGCGCGTGCGCCGCTGCCACCGCCTGCGGAATGGCGTATTGATGACTTGCCGCTGCTGATCTTGCCCGCCTGCTTGAGCACCTTGGAAACGAAGCTCTTCTCCTGGCTTTTGCCCCGGTTCTTCGGGGCGCTGGGTCGCACCCGGAAATCGTCGTCGTGGCGGTCGCTCATGGCTGCGCTCCCTGCAAGCTCCGGCGGGTCCGGTCGTGCGAAGCACGCGGACACACCTGCATTGGCGCGGGCCTCGCGCCGCAAGCGGCACGGCGGCAAAGCCACTCCGTGCCGCCCCACCCCCACGTGCAGACTGGCTTTCGACACGGCCCGGTGCCGCGTCCTTTTGTCTTGCCTTCCGCCTTTGCCCTTCGCTGTCGCTCCGGGCGTCGGCGACCCGGCGGCGCTGCTGCACTCGCAGCCAGCCCGCCGGCGAACGCGGCGACGGCCATAGGCCGGGCGTGTTCAAGGCAAGACGCCTGCACGTTGGATGGCTGCGCCGGGAGTTGCGCGAAGTGCAGCGCGGATGCGCTCGCACTGCACGCGCGACGACACGGCAGCAGCAGTCGGAACGACACGCCCGATGGCACGATGGGTTGCGCGACAACGTGCAGCGAATCAGCGGCCATCATGGGCGTGCCTCCAGCCAGACCAGATGCGCGACGCCGATCACGGCGGATGCGCTGACTGGCCCGAAATAGCGGCTGTCGAACGATGCCGGATTCGTCACGCTCAACAGGAACAGTTCGCCAGGCGCTAGGCGGCGGCACTGCGGCCAGGATGGCAGCGGCCGGCCCAGCCGGTCGGCAGGCAGCACGGTGGCCGAAGGCACGCCGTCGATGCGTACTTGACCAGCGACGATGCAAACGTGTTGCGGTGCGACTGCGCCCACACGTTTGAGCATCGGAATGCGCGTCGGCAGGTAGCCGCGCTGCGCAGCCAATGCGGCGGCCTCGGCCGGCAGCGGCACCAGCACGATGCTGTCCACGGACAACGGACGTGGCAGCGAGGCGGTGCGCGGCTCGAACGGTTCGATGCGATACCAGCCGACCGCCACGCTGTCGGATGGGTTGTACGTCAGGCGCGGCAGCGGCGACACGAAAGCCGCCCAGGCCAGCGCAGCGAGGCCGCAGGTGGTCAGGCCCGCCAGCACGATGCGAGCGCGCAGGCGCGAGCGAGGACGCGGCGAAGCGGACGAAGTGGAAACGGTCGTCATGGCAGCACCTTCCCGGCGAGCCAGGCGGCGTGCCGCTCGGCGGTGTATTCGGGCCGCGGCAGGCGCGCCGCGAGCCGGTTGCCCAGCGTGCGCCAGTACGCGGGCGAGACGGCAGACGGGGCGATGCCCAGCGCCTCGATGGCGTCGATGCGTTCCAGCACGGCGCGCACCGAGTTCTCGCCTTCAGCGTGCAGCAGCAGGCGCGCGCCAGGCCGCACGCCGGGGATGCGCTGCAAGGCATCCAGCGGCGTGCCAGCCTGCATCACCATGAGCTGCCAGCGGATCGTGCCGTAGTCGTTGGCCTGCCAGCGCACGCGGCAGAACATTGCACGCGGCAGGAACACCGCGCAGCGCCGCCAGCGGTCGAGCTGGAGCGTGCGCGCCGGTTCGCCGAAGCGCAGGTAGAGCTTGAAGCGCAGTTCGATGTAGGCCAGCGATACGCGCGTCAGCGGCACGTTGCCGGCCTGGCCGGCGAGTATCGCGAGCGACGGCGCAGCCGGAGGCGATGCGGCAGCCGTGGCCGTGTTCGCGGCGGGTGCAGCGGATGCGCTCATGGCTTGTTCTCCATGCGGGTCTCGGGAAACTCCCGTTCCAGCAAAGCGCGCAGCAGTTCGGCCACCGTCACGCCTTGGCCGAAGGCGTCGATCTTGATGCGAGCGCGTAGCGCGGGCGTCACGTCGAGGGTCAAGCGTGCCGTGTAGAGGTCGCCCTTGTTGAGCGCATCGGCGGCGCCCTGGCGAATCCACGCTTCGGCGTGCGGATTCGCGGGCGGACGCGCACCGATGCCGACGCGCTTGCTGCGTGGTGGCTTCGCGGTCATGTCGGCCACCGCAGCAGCTCGTCCACCAGTGCTGTGATCTCGCGTGCAGCGGCGCTGTCGGGCGCCGTCTCGCGTGCGAGCCGACCGGCGGCCACGCTGTCGGCGAAGACGATGCGCTGGCGCACTTCGGCACGCAGCGCCGGCAGCGGCTGTTCGGCCAGCGACTGCCGCGCCTCCCGACCGATCACCGTGGTGCTGACGCGCCGGTTGATGACGAAGGCCGCGCGCAGCGCAGGCCGGAACACCTGCGCTTCGCGGATCAGCGCCACCATCTCGCTGCTGGCCCACAGGTCATACGGGCTGGGCTGCACCGGGATTAGTACGCGCTCGGCCGCCAGCAGCGCGGAGCGCGCCAAGGCGGCGATGCGCGGCGGGCCGTCGATGATGACGTGATCGGCCCGCCTGGCGAGTTCTGGCGCCTCTTGGTGCAGCGTTTCGCGTGCGAGGCCCACGGCGCTGAACAGCCGTGGCAAGCCTTGCTGACTTCTGCGCTGCGTCCAGTCCAGCGATGAGCCTTGCGGGTCGGCATCGAGCAGGACGACATGCTGGCCGCGCAGCGCCAGCTCTCCCGCGATGTGCGTGGCGAGCGTGGTCTTGCCGACGCCGCCTTTCTGGTTGAGCAAGGCGACGATCATGGCGCGGCCCTCCGTGCTGGAAAGCCGGTCTTTCGCTCCTGCTTTTCGTGCCGTTGGGTGGTTGTCCACCGAAACGGCGCGCTTCTACTAAAAGTTAGAGAATTTGAGTTAGGAATGTTAGAGGGCGACGAAACCCAATGCTGGCAAGGGTTTGCGGCCGATTTTGTTGCCTGATAGCACGAGGATTTGTTGCCTGATAGCACGAGCCCCCTGTTGCCTGATAGCACGAGTGAATCCACAGGTTTTCCCGCAGTTATCCCCGTGCCGTGGGCGGCACGGGCCGGAAGGTCAGCAGCTCGGTTTTCTCGCCGGGCATCCACTCGATGCCCAGGACGTAGCCGGGCAATGATTGCCGCGCTACCAGGGCGCGCAAATCGGCGGCGAAGTCGTAGAAGCGCGCCACGCTGCCCGACTTGCGGTACAGGTGCTGGAAGTCGAATTGCCAGCCATGTTCCTGCCGGCCGCCGTGCTTGCGCACCAGGCGGTACAGCCACCGCTCGATGCCGCCCGTGAGCCGGAAGTACGTCGGGTCGATGGTCAGCACCAGGGCCGCGTCCACCACGCCCGCATAGAACCAGTCCGGCAGGATCAGCTCGATGCCCAGCGGTGTGCCGCTGGCGTCGGCCAGTTCCTTCCACTCGTTGATCCACGAGAAGCGATGCAATCGCCTTCCCGTGGTTTCGCGGATGGACGTGGCTACCGTGGTCGATTGCAGGCGATCCAGCGCGGCCTTGAGGCGCTGGTAGTCGCGCAGTGACGTACCGCGCCCGATGAAGCGCAGGATCTCGTAGGGACGCACCTGCATCAGCCGCGAGGTCGGTATGCCCGCATCGCGGGCTTCCACGATCTGGCTGGCGGCCCAGATCAGGATGTCGGCATCCCAGATCGTGGCGATGCCGTGTTCCTGCGTGCCTTCCACGCGGATGGTGATGCTTCCACTGCGGAAGTCGATCGGCGCGATGCGGCGCGACTTCGCCAGCGAGAAGAACGGAAAGGCCATCAAGTCCTGGCTGTCGCGCGGCGCCATGTCGCCCGGCAGCGCGCGGAACAGGTCGAGCTGTTCGCGCTGCTGCAAGGCTTGCCCTGACGGGCTGGACATGGCGAAGGCCATCCACGCGCCGATGGTCAGCGGCCATCACGGTAGTCGCCCGCATGGCGCTCGGCGTACTCCGGGTCGGAAGTCGCACCAAAGCTGCGCGCATCGGCCCAGGCGTCGAGGTCGCTCACGGCATACATGACGCGCCGCCCGAACTTGCGGAACTTCGGCCCGCCGCCGATCACGCGCTGTTTCTCCAGCGTGCGCGGCGACAGCCGCAGGTAGTCGGCGGCTTCGTCGTTGGTCAGGTAGCGTTGGGGCTGCGCGGGCGCAGCGACAGCAGCGGCGGCTGGCCGCAAGGGAGCAGGTCGCATGGGATGGTCCTCCATCAAGCCCGGCCACACCGCGCGGCCGGATAGAGGCACTTTCAAGAAAGCGAGGCTTCCTGCTAAGGGACGAATTGCAAGGGGCGCAGAACGTCCCCCCTAATGCGGTGCAACTGGCGGAAGCTGCGCCAGGCTGCGATAGCCGCCGCGCATCAACGCCTCGCCACGACGCACCAGCCGCCGCACGCGGGCACGCAAGGCGCTGTCGGGGTGCCAGTCGGTCGCGACGGCATCCGCACCGAACAGCCCTTCAGCCACTTCGCGCAAGGACGCGCCCGCCAGGGTCGCGTCGAGCGCCTGGAGCGTGTGCAGTTCCAGCAGCGCGGCGGGCGTGGGCCGGGAACGCGCCACTGCCGTACGCGCAGCTACGGTCGCCGCGGCCAAGGCATCCAGCCCGGCCGCGAGCGCGCGATAGCGTGCGCAGGGTGTAGCGCAAGCGCGGGTGGCGTAGAGGTAGGCCATGCCGTCTTCCAGGCCCGGCCCGAGGGCGAGCCGCAGGCAGCAGCCCGGCCAGTGCGACACCAGCACCAGGCGCTTGCCGTCGTGGATCAGTTGCTTGCGGCCCGGGACGCGCCAGAACTCGAAGGCATAGGCATCGGGCGGCGGATCGGCATCGGGGTAAAGCTGCACCACGGCGTCATGATCGGGGAACCAGGCTGGATGCGCGTCGCGCGCATCCAAGGCCGGGTCTTCCAGCAGGCGCAGGCCCCACGCCTGCGCCGCGTCCGGCCGGTGGCGTCGGCTCAGCCAGTCGCGGCGGTAGAAGGGATTCCTGCGCAGGTACTCCCAGGCCAGCGCGGGGCCATCGAGATGCAGCGTGTAGAGATACGCGGCGGTCGGATACCAGTGTTCAGCGCTCGGGCCAGCCATGACGCAACCTCCTGTCAGTCAGCAGGAACGTCGCCACGGTTTTCGATGGCGGGAGCTATCGGTTCAACATCAAAGCGTCATCGTTATCGGATTAAGTTGCGTCTTCTGGTGTCAAGACCGATTGGCTCCGGTGCATTGCGAAAATCGTCTTAATGCGACGGCTGCACCGCCAGGAAATGGTGCGCAGCACTGGACACCGTGCCGCAGCCCGCGCCAAAGATCGTGACTGTTTCCAGCAGAGTCGCACCACTTCGGTGCAAGAGTGTGGATTGAGATCTGCACGGTCTTGAGTAAGACTGAAATAGTCACAATGCGCCCGGGCTGGACGGGCTGCGCAGGGCTCGGTCAGTCCGAGATCGAGCCGTTTTCCTGTGCCAGACGGACATACTCCGACAGCGGGCGCACCGCCTGGAAATATCGATCCCGCCGCACCGGCAGCTTGCGCGGGCCGACGATGCCGGCCAAGTCGGACAGCTTGACCGTTCCCAGTGCAGGCATCCCGATGCCGAGGTCGATCAGGCCGTAGGCCGAGTCGCCATCGGCGGGATCGAGCGACACCAGCAGCCAGGTCACATGCGCGTCCGGCGTGAAGATCCGCACCACGGGCATCGGGTCGATGGACTGGCCGGCAGCGCGTGCCGCGCCGTGGGCCAGCAGCCGGGCGCGTTCCTCGGCGGTGACAAGCGGCAGGGTCATGGTCGGAATCCCCACGAAGCCGAGGATGCGCGGATGCGCTTTTGTGCCGAAGCGCAGAACCGCCGAACCATATCCGTGCATCCGTGCATCCGTGCATCCGTGCGCAAGCACCGACACGCAAACCATCGCATCCGTAGAAGAACGGAAGCGCACAAGCGGAATTGTAGAAAGCCGGAAATCGACATGCGCGGGGTCTTGCGCACGTTGCGGCCAGTGGGACGCAACACCAGCCGCGACAGCGGAACCAGAATCAGGTTCTTGGTCGGGTCGGCGGTTTCCAGCGCGGGGGCTTGGATGGCGCGGGCTTCGGTAGTGGTAACGGCGTTCATGGTGAATCTCCAATCGAGTGAAACAAGGGAATGGAGGGGACCGCCCCTCCGGCGGGGGGAACGGTCAGGCTTTCAACTGGCGCAGGCCATCGGCCAGCATCCAGAGGGCGCGATTCAGGCGCACATCGGAATCAATGCCCTGCACCGGGCGCGTTTGCTGGCGGCGTCCGTTGGCGCTGCGGCCATGCAATCCGCCTTTGGTCAAGTTTTCTTGCGTGCGGTTGAACACGCTCCACAAGTCCGGGCGGCGGTCGTCGAACCGGCGCGGCATCAGGATTTGAGATTCAGTGATGGGCGCGGGCTTGTTGTCGGTAGGGTCATACTTGAGGGCCAGCGCGGAACGGGCGAACACTTCGGCTTCGCCTTCGTCCAGCGTGATAGCGCGCATGGCATCGCGGGAATCCTTCACTCGGTCGAAGCCGCGCAAGACTTCGTAAGCACCTTCAATGACGTGCCCGGAAACGTCGCCTTTGTGGGGGACGCGCACATCGGCCACGGTGTCGCCGCAAACGAGGCCATTGCTGCAAACGAAGCGGAACATTCCGGCCAGCATCTGATAGCTGCTCGTGCCATCGTGCGAATTCAGCAACACGATTTCATTGGCTTCCGTGCCGTTGATCTGGCTGGCGTGCCGCAGGCGCAGCATGTGTTTGGTGTGCTCGCGCTTGCCTTCGTCGCGCACGCGGGTTTGCGTCACCATGAAAGGCTGGAAACCTTCTTTGCGAAGCTCGGCCAGCACGGCGGCGGTGGGGATGTAGGCGTACCGCTGCGAACGGCTTTCGTGGGGCGCGTCCGCGAAGATGGACGGGGCCACGCGATGAATTTGGTCATCGGTCAGCGGGTAATCGCTGCGCAGCGAAGGGGAACGGGAAGCGAAACGGGATGCGAGTTGCATGGTCTTTCTCCTGACAAAAAAGGTTTGCTGTTCAAACCGCACACCGGATTCCTAGATTCGGAGCCCAGCCTTTCGGCTGTTCGGTGCGGTTGGCACGAGGAACGCGGTTGGCCCTGTTGCCACCGTCTTTCCTGAGTTCATCGCCCGCGACGGTCAGGAGCCCACGGACGTGGGCCGTCAAGGAGACAAGCGTCAGGTAGGTGCGGCCCGCAGGCGTAGCCGAGGACACGGCCTGGCGCGCCTAGATGGCACGCGGCCACGGGCTACAGTCGCGAGCAAGGTGATGGAGTCAGGGAAGACGGCTGGACATGGCAACGGCCGCCGTGATGTGCAGACCGTACGCAAGCGAAGCGCGCAGGCCCGAAGCCGGAAGCCGGGCCGAAGGCGTCAGGGATGTGGAAGGCTGGCGAATGCCAGTCCCGTCAGGGATGAGCGGATAGCGAACCTGGAGCAGCGTGGTCCGCGAAGCGGAGACGCAAGCGAGATCTTCGTTTATGATTTGCTTTGCAAGCAAATGTTGCTGAAGAAAAAACACGGAGGTCTTAATAATGATCGTCAGTATCAGCCGCCTTAAGCAGTTCGGTATCTTCAGCGACTTCAATGGAACGAAGATTCAGAAGTTCGGCCGGTATAACCTCGTCTACGGTTGGAACGGAACAGGTAAGTCAACTCTATCGCATCTATTCTCTTGCTTTGAGCTCCGTTCGATGGTTCCGCGTTTTAGTGCGGGCCAGTTCTCGGTCGTTTTGGAGGACGGTTCAACAATCACGGAAACCACTCTCCCTACATCCCAATTGAATATCCAAGTGTTCAATCAGCGTTTTGTGCACGAGAACATTGATTGGGATAAATCTGTAAAGAGCATCCTTCTTATTGCGAAAGAGAAGATTGATGACTTGCAGAAACTGGAGAAGCTAAAAGGCGATCTCCAGAAAGCAAAGAAGGCTTACGACGAAAAGCAAAGCGATATCAGGAAGCAGCGTGATGCCCTGGATAAGTTTTTAACTAACGCTGCGAAGAAGATGAAGCTGGGGCTTCAGGCAATTGACACGAGCGATAGCTACTACTTGAATTACGATCGCCGTAAGCTCTCTAGTTTTATTCAGAGCAACGCCGAAGCCGTTACCAAGGCCGAGTCGGTTCTTCCAGATGATAAGGTTATTGACCTTACGAACGCCGCAAAGCCAGATCAGTTGCCAAGCATCACGTTCGCCTCAACAGTTATTGAGCCGGACTATTTCAAGAAGGCGGCAACTCGCATAAGGGATTTGATTGGGACTACCGCAGTAAATCAAGCCATCCAGCGACTTACTGAAAACCCGGACATCCGTGACTGGGTTCAAACTGGCTTGGAAATCCATAAGACTCACGACTCAGAATCCTGCGAGTTCTGCGGCTCTCCTTTGACCCAGCTTCGTGCCGAGGCCCTCTCCGCCCACTTCAGCAAGGAGTTCACGGATTTTCAAAATCGGCTTCAGAACGCCGCAACTTGGATTGAATCTCAAGGCGCTCCAGCCAATCACTTGCCCGCAGCGACAGAGTTTTATAAAGAATTGTCGGCTGAGGCAGAGAGGCTCCAAAAGGACTACGCAACTGCTGCTGAGAAGATCGACCAGCAAATGGACGGATGGCGGGAAGCCCTGAAAGCCAAGATCACAGACCCTTCGAAGACAGACATTCAGATCTCGGATGTGGTTGAAGGCGATGTCGCCAATTTCAATGACATGCTGAAGTCGATTGTTGGGCTCGTCGGAAAGCACAACAATAAGACTTCAAACTTCAAAACTGAGACCTCAAAAAGCAAGGTGACACTGGAACTTCATTTTGCTGCGGCTGAGGTGCAAGAATTTGACTATGCTGGAAGTGAAAAGAAATGCAATGACCTTGAGGCGGAAACAAAGAACGACCACAAGGAAATCGAAAAGATTAGTCAAGAGGTTGGAGCCATAGAGGCGCTGCTCTCGAATGAAACGGTCGGGGCGAAGGAGTTCAATGACATCTTGCATCGCTTCATTGGCCGCTCTGAACTTTGCCTAAGTTTCAATCAAAAGAAGAAAGGCTATGAGATCATCAGAAACGGGGTTGGTGAGCATGATGGCAATTTGAGCGAAGGTGAAAAAACTGCGATTGCGTTTGTCTACTTCATCACTAAGCTCAAAGAAAATGGAAACAACATCAAGGACACGATTGTCGTTGTTGATGATCCCGTCTCAAGCTTTGATTCAAATCACTTGTTTCATGCCTATTCGTTCCTGAGAACTCAATGCACTGACGCCAAGCAGCTTTTTGTACTGACTCACAACTTCACCTACTTCAAACTTGTGAGAGACTGGTTTACTGGCACAAACAGGAACCGAATTAACAAGGGTAAAGCCGAAAATTGTTTCTTTTATCGCTTGGACGCACCGCCTGGCTCCCCCCGTCATTCCCTGCTTGTGGATGCCGACGACTCTCTGAAGAATTACGGTTCGGAGTACCACTATATCTTCAAGAAGCTCTACGAATACAGGGCGCATACGACTCTTAACCGGGACGAGGCATTTTTGACAGCGAACCTCGCACGTAAGCTGATCGAATCTTTTTTCACGTTCAAGTATCCAAAACGGAGAAGTGATATTAATCAACTAATGGAGGTTGGCCTTAAGGATTGCATCATCACAACGCCAGAGCTCAAAGAAAAAATTTATAGGTTTATCAACAAATACTCGCATAGTGATGTAATTGAAATAACCGAAGAGTCAGCCGAGAATTTGGCTGGTGAAAGTCATAGCGTCATCGCGAGCATCTTCCGGTGGATGGAAGAGGTTGATAAAAGGCACTTTGATGAAATGGCTCAGGTCGCAACTGGATAAAGTTGATCCTAGACCTGTCGAAGACGATTCGCGATATGAACCGCCCCGGCTTCCTGAAGGCCGTTTGGTTGAGTCAGGCCGCTCTGGCCTGACCCGCCCGTCGCCGGTAGTGAATAGATTCGGCATCCGCTGGCAGAACAAGCCCGATCTGCTCCCGCAATCGCCTGTGGTTGAACTACTGCACACAGTCCAGCGTGACCAGCTTTGCTACCGAGCATTTGGCACGCAGAATTGTATGCGCCCCGCACTACAACTCTGGTACCATAACGCAAATGCACAGACATCTGCGGGGCGGCATGAAATTTGACGATGTGAAAAGTGACACGCTGAACCTGAGGGTGTCGCCCAGCTTCAAACTTGCGTTGAAAGCTGCGGCCGACCATGAGCAACGAAGCATGGTAAACATGTTGGAAGTTCTGGTCGCGGCTTTCTGCGAATCCAAGAGCATCGTTGTTCCTGCAGAGCGAGCAGCTCAAGCGAAAGCCGTCAAAAAGCCGAACGTCAAAGCCGAGGTCTGAACTGTAATGAGCCTCGAACGTGAAACTACCTGCGCCCATTTTGACTCGCAAGAGGCCAACACCCTAAATAGTCAACCAGTAATGGCGAACATCGCCGAGCTTTACAGTACTCCCTTGCCATCAACGCGCACGGGCCCACTCTACAACGCCTTTTCCTATCCAACAAAAATCTCGCCCGAGGTGATCGCCGTTTTTATAGCAGCACACACAACTCCGGGCGCGACTGTGCTAGACGCATTCGCCGGAAGTGGAACCACAGGGCTCGCGACCCTGCTATGTGATCGGCCCACTGACGAGATGCGCCGCATGGCTGACTCACTCGGAGTCAAGCCGGAGTGGGGTCCGCGCACTGCCCATCTTTTCGAGATCGGCACCTTGGGCTCGTTCGTTTCAGAAACTCTCTGTCGCCCGCCAGAGCCGGAGTCATTTGCAGCAGCAGTCAATGAGTTATGCAAGCGGGCGGAAGAAAAACTCTCTTGGCTTTACGAGGCGAATGATGAGAGTGGTTCTATTGGAACGTTGCGTCATGTGATCTGGTCCGAAGTGCTCGTTTGCCCGCACTGCGGCAACGAAGTCTCATTGTGGGATGCGAGCGTGAAGACAAAGCCACTGAGCATGTCGGACACTTTTCGCTGCAAGAGCTGCCGAAAGCAGGTCGCGGTCGGAGCCTGCAAGCGAGCGCTTGAATCATCCGTAGACGCATTTGGACGCAAGCAACTTACAAAAAAGCGCGTGATCGCGCGAGTGCATGGTCGGAGCGGATCGAAAAAATGGCAACGTCCGCCTACGCCCCAAGATTATGAAGTTATCGCCCGTGTCGCCAAAACGAGACCACCAAAATCCGCCCCCAATGCTGATCTTGTCTGGGGCGAACTACACCGCACGGGCTATCACGTTGGCATCGACAAGCTTCACCACTTCTACACAAAACGAAACTTCATTGCGATGGCGAGCCTTTTGGAGATTGTTGCTGATTTCCCGGAGGAAGTACGCGATGCTTTGAAACTCTTAGTCCTGAGCTACAACTCAAGCCACTCAACGCTTATGACTCGCGTCGTTCTCAAAAAGGGGCAGAGTGACTTTGTTCTTACTGGATCACAAAGCGGCGTGCTCTACATCAGCGGGCTGCCGGTTGAGAAGAACATTCTCGAAGGTGTACGGCGCAAGTCCAAAGCATTCATCGACTCGTTCCACATGCTTCATGGCAGCGGAAGTACGGTTGTCGTCCACAACAGCACCAGTGAAAGCATTCCGCTGAAACCTAACTCGGTGGACTATGTTTTTACCGACCCACCTTTTGGCGCTTACATCCCCTATGCGGAGCTCAATCAGATCAACGAGCATTGGCTTGGAAAGACCACTGACCGTGCACGCGAGGTGATTGTGAGTGCCTCGCAGTCCAAAGGTGTGTTGGAGTATGGCGCGATGATGGCGAACGTGTTCACTGAGGTTGGGCGTGTACTTAAAGCAGAGGGATTGGCGACGGTAGTGTTTCATTCCGCGCACTCGGAGATATGGCGGGCACTCGCTCAGGCGTACACGACTGCCGGCTTCACCGTCGAAGCCACGAGCGTCCTCGACAAGATTCAAGGGAGTTTCAAACAGGTCGTCTCCACCGTTGCGGTCAAAGGAGATCCATTATTGTTGCTATCGAAGCGCACTTTTGCCCGGGCAGTTGGCAAGTCGAGTTCCAAGATTGCTGCGGAAGTGATCCGAGATGCTGGCAACAGCTCGGTTTCTAATCTGCAATTGCTCTATTCACAATTCGTCGGCAGGTGCTTACAGCTTGGTCGAGATGTTGAGATGGATGCAAAGGCCTTCTATGCTCTTGCGCGGGCAGAGACCAGTTCGGGGCGAAGCTCCTCCTTAGACCGATGAAGCAAGCCTACCAGGCACCGCTCGCTGGCTCCGCGCCAGGAGCGGAGCGCCGCAAACGACTGGGCCAATATTTTACTGGCGTTGGCCTCGGGCGAATCCTCGCCGCGCTCGCCCAAGCGGAGAAGGCCGAGAGCATAATTGATCCAATGGCTGGAACCGGCGACTTGCTGGCTTCGTGCCTGGAAATTGGCGCTGTTCCGGCGTCGATTGCGGGCATCGAAATCGATCGCGCTGCCCGCGATGCTTGCGCTAAACGATTGCCACAAGCTGATTGCATTCTTGGCAGCGCCTTCGACCCAGACACTATCTCGCGACTGCGAAAGACGGACTGGGACTTGGTGATTGGCAATCCCCCCTATGTCCGATATCAGTCTTTCTCGGAAAAGGCGGCGGTGGATCACGTTCTTCCTACCGCGACGCAAATTCGGACTGGCCTGCTGAGGACCTTGCCAAGTCTCTCTGCTCTGGACGCAGAGGACAAACGCCTCTTTGCGCACCTCATTAGTGGCTATTCCGGTTTGTCCGACCTGGCAGTTCCCTCCTGGATTCTTTGCGCCGGCCTCGTAAAGCCTGGAGGCCGATTGGCGTTGGTGGTGCCTGAGTCGTGGCTGACGCGTGACTACGCGACGATCGTGCACTACCTATTGTTTCGCTGGTTCGAGATTGAGTTCACCGTGGAAGACGAGCATGCCTCTTGGTTCGACGACGCTCAGGTCAAGACGACGCTCATCGTGGCCAAGCGGGTGGAGCGGCGCGCATCGGCTCTTGTGCGATCTGACAGTTCTACCTACTGCCACATCTTGATCTCATCCGCTGCGGCCACTCCGGAAAGTCCCATTGGGCGAATCGCGCTTGCCGGAGGATCGAGCCCAGAGCGAGATTTCGCAAAACAAGCGCGGTCTTGGCTAGAAGATGGCGCAAGCCATCCCAACGGGCTAGTCCGTGCGCGTCCCGCGTCGTTGAAACTCGCATGCAGAAACATGGTTGCAGCCGCTTCGAGACAAAAATGGTTCGCAGCAATTGGCGAAACAGGCAGCCAAGTGTCGCAAGGCGTCTACGTCTCTCATGAAATCGATAATTGGCTTGCGCGCCAGGGCATTGCCCCCTCCTTCGCCACGTTCGAGTCGCAAGGCGTGGCTGTTGGCCAAGGCTTACGCACCGGGGCCAATGGCTTCTTCTACGCCGACGGCGTCCGCTCGTCAGGGCACATAGCGCTGTCCTTTTCTGGCCCGCTGGCGGGATGGGTCGCGCGGGCACCAGATAGCGTGGCTCGGCCCGTCATTCGCCGGCAGTCTGAGCTTCCGGCGGGCTTCGTCGTCTCTACTGAGCTCGTGACGGGTTGGGCACTGGACCTCAGACAGCACGCGCTCCCGGAGGACTTGGGTGAAGCTGACATGTTCCCATCGGTCTATGAATGCATGCCCGAGTCAATTGCGGCGGTCGTTAGAGCAGCAGGCCAGGCCAACTTCGGCACTGACGCCAAGCCGCAGAAGGTTTGGGACCTCACTGCCGTTTCTCCGAATATCAGGCCTGCGGCTCGCGGCATGCCGCCGCGTCATTGGTATATGTTGCCCGACTTTGTAGCGAGGCATTTGCCGGACATTCTGTTGGCGCGAGTGAATTCGTCCACTCCGAGGGCCTACTTGAACAAGACTCGGCAATGCCTTATCGACGCAAACTTTTCGACGATGTGGACTTTGCCGCTCAGCAAATGGAGCGCAGCTGCTTTGCTCGCTTTTATGAACAGCGCGTGGGCGCAGGCGGTCATCGAAACGTCGGGAGCAGTCATGGGCGGCGGGGCTCTAAAAGTGGAAGCCACACACCTGCGGCGCTTCCCAGTTCCAGCGTTCCATGAAGAGCAGCTTTGCAAGCTCTCACGATATGGTGACGAGCTCGCTGCCGCGGCGGAGCACGCAGAAGTGGAAGCGGTGCTTAACGATATCAACGCCGTGGTGGGCGAAGCTCTCGGGTGCGATCGCGAAGGAATTAAGGAATTGTGCAAAATCGCGCGCGTGGGACAGGAAAGACGTTCAAAACACAACACAAAAAACGGAGCACGCGATTGTGGTGAGATATGTTGAAGCGCAGGGAAAGGCTTTCCTGAAGGAAGCCAGCGACCTCATCCGTGAAGGCAAGGCAGAGGATGTGCTCCGGCACGCACTCTCAGCCAAGCTGCCGTTGATGTTCCCCGACCAGCCTTGGTGGACCAAGGCTCATGTCACCGGGACAGAGTCGTTAGCAAAGTTCCACGAGCTAGGGGCTAAGAAGTATGGCTTCGTCGATGTGCTCGTGGGCGCCACAGTGATCGAGTACGAGAGGGACTTGCACGCGCTGGGCACCTTCGCGCACGGCCTCCACCAGGTAAAGCAATACTGCGCTGGTCAGCTTAACGTAGGGACACCTCGCGACTTGCTAGTTGGCGTGCTCTCCGACACTGTCCGATGGCACGCCTTTGGCATCTCGGATATCAAAGATCTTTCTGCCGTTCCGGGCGCGACGAGCTTCGGCCCGGAGCACATCGAGCTCGCCGAGATCGAGTCATGCGACCTTTCTGCGGCTGGCGATGTCGATGCTAAGAAGCTCGGGGCGTTTTTGGTCCGCCATCTTGGCCGGGAAGGTGGCCGATTGTTGGCCGCAACGACCCTCGCGAAGGACTTGGGCTTCAACAGTCCTTTTTGCCAAGCCCATGTTCAGCCGATTGATGCCCTTGTAGACCATGCGTTCGCCCATGATCCTACCTACGGCAGCTTGATAACAAAGCTTTGGACCGACTTCGTCTCCTACTTGGGTGGAGACGCGGCTGCCGGCAAGTTCGACAAGGCTTCGTATGTCGGAGAACTCTACATCCTCACCCTTGCTAAGCTCATTTGCGCCAACGTTCTGAACGGGAGGGCCTTGATCAGCGACGACGTAGAGTTGCAAGCGATCTTGGACGGATCTTTCTTCAAAGCTCGTGGGCTGCCCAACCTTGTCGAATACGACTACTTTGGCTGGCTCAACGCCAGTCCCTATGTCAGCGACTTGGTGGCCGTCGCGCGAGACATTCAAAACGACCTTCGCGCCTACGACTTCAAATCATCTCCTGCCGAAGATCTTTTCGGCACCCTCATGGCGCAGTTGGCGGCACGCTCGCAACGACTTCTCTTGGGACAGGAGTGGACGCCTTCTTGGCTCGCCGGCAAGCTTGTCGAGCATGTCATGTCGGCGCTCCCCAAAGGACAGCAGCCGCGCTTCGTCGATATGTGCTGCGGATCGGGAGCGATGGTCGTGGAGACGGTGAAGCGTGCCCAGCAACGCCTGATTGCTGCCGGCCGAGTTCCAGGTGATCCTGCTGCGCTTAGCGAGCTCACGACCGCGATCACCGCATTCGACATCGATCCATTGGCTGTGATGCTTGCTAAGGTTGGCTGGGTGCTGGCCAGTAAGGATTGGCTCGCCGCTGGGCATGAGGCGCAGATTCCGGTGTACCACGCCGACTCGCTGTTTGCGAACACGCCTGTGACAAAGGTGTTCAGCGCGACAGGGGAAGAGCAAAGAAAGCTCAAACTCGACACGGAAGAGGTACAGCTCCCCCAGTTTTTGATCACGGCATCGAACCAGACTTTGTTCGATGCCCTGCTCTCGCGTGGCTATGACATGGCGATGAGCAGCGCAGCGGCAGCGAGCACGACGCTCACGGACCGAGACATCGAGACGATGGTGGGCGCAATATTGACCGACACCGGTGTCGCGCTCGCCAACGACGAAAGGGCAGCGTCAATCGAGTTCTGCAAGAAGCTGCTCAAGGCGCTGGAGAAGCTCCAGCGCGCTGGCCGCAATGGCATCTGGGCATTCGTTCTGCGAAACAGCTTCCGGCCAGCTCTCGTCGCGGGACGCTTCAACGGCGTGGTGACGAACCCGCCCTGGCTGGCTCTTAGCAAAATCGCGAGCAACCCCTATCAGAATGCGCTGAAAGCCAAGTCTGAGCTCCACGGCATCAAAGCGCCTGGCGCTTCGCATTTGCATGTGGAAATCGCCACCATCTTCCTTTTGCACGCCGTCGAACGCTATTTGACTCCGGACGCGGTGATCGGATGCATCCTGCCGGATACGGTACTCAACGGAGCGCACCACGAGCCATTCCGCTCAGCCGGCTACCTCAGCGCAAGTAAGCCTGTTCAATTCGCTCCTAGCGAAATCTGGAAGATTGCTAACCAGACCTTCAAGAACGAAGCAATCGTGCTCTTTGGCTCCAAGTCACCCCCTAGCGGCTTCACGACTTTCGTGGGGCGTGACGTGAGCAGAACATCAGAGACTGCGACGACCTACCACATCGTCAACTCCAATGGCCGCACTGCATGGACGACCGCGCCACCCGCTGCGCTGGCCGTGAAAGTCGCGACCAAGAAATCCATCGGGCCGCTATTTCGGCAAGGTGCCGACGTGATGCCGCGCGGCATAGTCTTTCATTCAGCGGTAAAGAACGGCGCAGGTTGGAGCTTGGGGCCAATCAACGCTGGCTCGCCCTTCTACTTCCTCAGATCAGACGGCCATCGGCTTAAAGATTTCGCGCTGACGGCAAATGGCGTTAGCGACCAGGTGATGTTTGACGTGCTGATCTCAAAGCATTTGGCACCCTATGAGCTCGCCGCCGGCGCCAAAGGACTATTGCCGTTTCAATACGGGACGGGCGGGTGGGAGCCTCGCACAGGACCGGGTATCGCAGCGCTTGGCGGAGCGACAGGTGGCGCCATCAAAACTGCCTTGACTGCCATTAACGAGAGCGTTGATGAATTCTTTGAGACGGTGGACACTGACCGCAAAAAGCTGTCGGGCCAAGGCTGGGCCGGCCAGGACTGGCTGGTGTTCGCCTCTGCAGGTGGCAAGCTGCCGTGCGCCGCGTATGTGCGCGGCGACCAGATCCCTTGCGATAAGACGGTCATCGACCAGACGCTTTATTGGGGGCGCGTCGCGACCGAGGACGAGGCAATCTACATCACTGCGTTGATAAACAGCCAAGCCGTCATCGAGGTGATCAAGGCTCACCAGCCACGCGGAGCCTTTGGCGAACGCCATATCCACAAGCTAGCATTCGATCGAACCCCGGCGTTTGACGCGGCAAACCCAGACCACAGAGCGATCGTTGATGCAGCAAAGGCGTTGCTGTCCGAATGGGCTACCCGGCGCACGCAACCTGACATGCAACCCATGCTCTCGCCTCAGAAGCATATGATCACACGCCGGAAAAACATCCGAGCGGCACTTGAGCAACTGCCCGGCTGGGACGTCTACCAGGCAGCATGTGCCCACCTATATGGTGTTTGAGTCCACGTAGAGTAATAAAGCCGGTATACAAGGATTGGGCCGGCGGCAGCCTTGCTGCCGGATCATGCCACCACTTCCTTGGCCAGTTGCATTCCGGTGATCGCCTTGCGGCGCTTCGCCACCAATTCAGCCGCTTCGCGCACAGGCTTGTCCTCGGTGTGAACGTAGCGCATGAACATCGCCACGGTCTTGTGCGCAGTCAGCGCCATACCGACCTTCGGCGGGATGCCGGAATTGGCAATATCGGTTGCAGACCTGTGGCGAATGCCGTGCGTACCCACATGCGTCACGCCAGCGGCTTTCAGAGTGCGAGTCCAACCGCTGTAATACTCGCCATCGGTCAGATGCCGATCGGGATGACGCGGAGACGGCAGTACATGGGGCGTCGTAGCATTGCGGGCCGCCGCTGAGAGAAGCCGGTAGGCTTCTTCGCTCATTGGCTTGGACATGCCTCCCGTCTTACTGTCGGGCCACACCACCCGACGGCTTTCCAGATCAATCCAATCCCATTGAAGTTCAATGATTTCGGAGCGACGTGCGGCAAACTCGAATTGCAGGCGGATGGCCAGCGGGATCACTGCATGCTCCAGCCCTTCCGCCTCCAACTGAACAAGGTAGCGGAACAACTTGCCCATTTCTTCGTCGCTAATGAGATGAGTGGCCTTGCCGTGCGGGTACATGGGCACATGGCGGCATGGGTTGGTGCCGTCGGGGCGATACCCCCACACTTCGGCCAAGTTGAACATCTTGCGCATCACGCTGAACGTGCGGTTCGCATCGGCGGGCTTGTGCGCCATCTTCTTCATCATTGAAGCGACATCGGGTCGCTTCAGATCCTGCACCTTCATGCGACCAAGCATTGGGATGATGTTGCGATCAATGACGCTCTGGTAGCCTTCTTGCGTGCTCGGCTTGTTGCGCTGGCTGGAGTAGTCCTCCATGAACTTGATGCACAGTTCCTTGACTGTGGGTGCCTGACGCGCTGCAGCCTTCTCTGCAGCAGGGTCGCCACCTCGGCGCACTTGTGCCAGCCACTCCTGGGCTAGCGACCGGGCTTGTTCGACGGTCAGCTCTCCATACAGTCCCAAGGCAGGTTTGCGCCGCTCTCCGGCGTTTGTCCGGTACTGGAGCATGAACACCTTGCGGCCTGCCGGGGTGATCTTGCACAGGAAGCCAGGAACCAGGGTATCGCGCAGTTCGATGGGCTGCGCCTGGGCTTGTGCCGCATCGACTGCGGACTTGGTGAGTTTGATTTTCGCCATGATGACTCCTCGGAAGACCCGATTTCCAGGAGCCTGTTGGGAGCCAAGCGGGTGGAAGCCGGGTCAAGTTTCAGAAAGCACCGGCATATGATGAACTCGCCTAAGCTGTTGATAAACCTGCTGTATCAGGCTGCGGCGTAGTCCAGCGAAGTTCGGTGCTGGAGTCATGGTGAAATAAAAAACCCGCCGTTGTTATCCGCGGCAATTGCGGGAAGTGGCGTGCGGTCCAGACGCTCCGTGGTGGTTTTCGCAGCCTTGGCTTTCAAGCCAAGCTTGCGCGCAGCCAACAACAGGCTGTCTTGCGAAAGGGACTGGTCAGGGCTGCCAAACTCATGGGCCAGTTGTTCTGGTGAAGCCGCCACCTGATGGAAGCGCGCAAGCATGACCAACGAGGCCAGACCGGTGTCGATGCGCGGGGCATTTTCAGGCGCCTGAGTGCCTATCTCTGAATCGTTCATAGCGCTTCCCTGCCGACATGCCACTGGTAGGCAAATCTGATCATTTTGCTAAATAATGGCAACAAGCCATCCGTGACGCACTTCACACTTTTAAAACTTAATTTATCCGGACTGGAACTATTCAGCTACGCACTCTAAAAAATCATCTAAACACCCGGCGGTAGAAAGTCCCTGGCCGGGTCGTAGTCCTGCTTTAGATAGGCCGCCAGTGCTCTAAGATCGTCAGGGCTCAGCGTGCCGGCAGCCTGTTTGAGCTTGAGGTTGTCGAGGATGTAGTCATAGCGAGCATCGTTGTAATCGCGAACGGCCGCGTACAACTGACGCTGGGCATTGAGTACGTCAGCGATGTTGCGCGACCCCACATCTACGCCAACCTGATTGGCTTCCACGGACTTCTGACCGGAAACGATGCTTTGGCGGCGGGCTGCAATCTGCTCTATGCCGGCATTGATGCCGCGAAACGCATTACGCGTGTTCAGCACCACTTCGCGGCGGCGGTCTTCCTGTTCGTCCTGGCTCTGATAAAGACGCTCGGTGGACTCCTTGATCTGGGAGCTGGTCATTCCGCCGGAGTAAAGAGGGATATTGAATTCAATGCCGATGCTGCTTTGGGCAACGTTGTCGCGATAGCCATTAGCGCCAAAGTCAGTCGGGTTGCTGTAGCCAAAGCTGTCGTTGTCGCCCTTGCGATAGGAAGCGACAGCGTCAATGGTAGGTGCATGCCCGGCCTTACGCTGACTGAGTGTCTGCTCGGCAGCACTGACGGCACGCTCGCTGGCTTGCAGCTCAAGATTCTGCCGCACGGCGATGTCGACCCAGGCTCGGGCGTCATTGGGTACAGGAGCCTCAACAGGCATCTGATGTTTCATGCCAGCGATGGACGTGTAGGTGTGCCTGGTCAGGCGCTCCAGCGCTTCATAGGCATCATCCACTTTTCGCTGAACCAATTGGCGGTTGGCGCGAGCATTGTCATAAGCCGCTTGGGCGTCATACACGTCCGTGATGCTCGAAGCACCGTCTTCCAGTCGGCCCTGAGCCTGATCGCGCTGGCGTAACAGCGCAGCCTCTTCCGCTTGGGCGGCTGCAAACGCATCCAGTTGGCGTAGCGTTTCAAAGTAGGCTTGAGCGGAAGTCAGCAGCAGATTCTGTTCTTTGGCGGAAAGTTCAAGCTCAGCCTGATCCACGCTCGATTGCGCAGCCTTCAATTGAAACCAGCGATCTATGCGGAACAACGGCTGACTGAGGTTGGCACGAATGGTCGTGCCACTTCGTTCACGACTTAAAGACGGCTCATCACGCTGTAGTCTGGTGGCTTCAGTTGTAGCGCCAGCGGTGAGATTCGGCAGCAGGCCTGCCCGAGCCTGGGGGATAGCTTCGCGTTGCGCGTTGTAGGTATGACGTGCAGCAGAGAGCTGCGCATCATTAAGTGATGCGGCCTGATAAACACCCAAAAGATCCGCGTGCTGCTCAGGTGCTTCGCGCGAGTAAACAGCTTCGCTGAACGCACAGGCGCATGCAAGGACGACTAAACCGAGCGAGAAAGAGGCATTCATCGACGTTCCATGCGAAAAAATTCCTGAGTGCCATTAAATTGGCTTGTCATGAGTTCGGCGTAAACGCGTAAATCTTTAGCCTGCTGAAAGGTTTTTTCGATATCTCTGGGACTCCGCGCAAAAAACTCCCGAAATCACCTCAGTCTTTGTTTTTCACCTTCACGTTTGAGCGGTAAGCTACAGCCCCATGGATGACTCAGACTACCTACGCCTGTTGACGATCCAGGCCGAACAAGCCAACGCCTTTCTGTCCAATGCGCGGAAGTGGGAGCGTGAGCGTTGGGTTTGTCAGCGGTTGTTGCAGGGGCTGAACATTGCGCACCGTAATGAGGACTTCACGCCCGCCAGTCAGGAGCCGCCCGATGTGTTGTTTCGCGACGGGCGCTTTGAGGTGTTTTTTGTGCTGGATGAGGGCCGTCGTCTCAATGACGAGTGGCGTGAGGAACTGGCGCGACGACGTAGCGCGTTCTCGCTGAGCCAACTGGTGCGCCGGGAAGCCAAGCCCAAGCGTATTCCGGCCTCTGAATTGCTGCACCGACTCGCCCCTACCCTGCGCAAGAAATCCACCAATTATCGTGAACGCGGCATTGATCTGAGCGGGCTGGATATCATTGCCTTCGCAAGCCTCAAGCGCGAGGTCCTGGACCTTAACAGTCACTTTCCGCCGCCCACCGAGTATCTGCGTCAGGGCTGGCGCTCGTTGTCGCTGGTGGGGCCGACCTTTGCGCGGGTATTGTTCGCGCACCCGGGCGCTCCGGATTTTCTGCGTACCAATCTGGGTCGCAGTGTTGTTTTCGATGTTGGAATCAGTCTATGAGCCCCTTGCAGGAACTGCTGGCCGATGTGCCCCAACACGGTCGTGTGCGCTGGATCGGCGTGCGCCCGGAGTCGCGGGTCGAGATGATTGAGCTGGACGCTGTCGAGGCGCGCCGCGAGGCTGGCCTGACCGGCGATCACTCACGCCCCGGCCCGCGTAATGCGCGGCAGGTCACGCTGATTCAGTGGGAGCACCTGGCTGTGGTCGGTTCGTTGCTGAACCGCTCTGCCGAAAACCCGATCGTGCCGCAGGATTTGCGGCGCAATCTGGTGATCAGCGGCATCAACCTGTTCAGCCTCAAGAATCGGCGCTTCAGGATCGGTCAGGCCGTCTTTGAAACCACTGGCTGGTGCCAGCCTTGCGCAAAGCTTGAGCAGCGCCTCGGCCACGGTACTTTTCAGGCGATGCGTGGGCATGGCGGAATTACCGCGCGGGTGTTACAAAGCGGCATCATCCGCCTGGACGATACGCTGCAGGTCGAGCCGCTGGAAATCACCGATCCCTGGCCCCCTGCCCGACAGCACGCTTGAGGCGACGCATAAAGTGAGTAGACGCCTGAACCCGGAAGCGCAAAGGTGTGTCGAAGAGTACCTTCAGGCAATCCCGTATCCAGTCGAGCGCAGGCCGCTCCTGATGACGGTGTTGCTGTGATGAACCTGTTTACGAGCCATCTGACGCTATGAGCTGCCTTGCGCTCGCGAAGATCGAGCTCCCCCCCGATTCCTTAAACCTTCCGAGTAATCCTTATGACGCATCGTATTGTTATCGTTGGCGGAGGCGCTGGCGGTCTGGAGCTGGCGACCAGTCTGGGTAAAACCCTGGGCAAGAAAGGTACGGCCAGCGTCACGCTGGTGGACGCCAACCTGACTCACATCTGGAAACCGCTGTTGCACGAAGTGGCTGCCGGTTCGCTCAACTCTTATGAGGACGAGCTGAACTACGTGGCTCAGGCCAAATGGAACCACTTTCAGTTTCAGCTCGGGCGCATGACCGGGCTGGACCGTGCCGGTCGGCAGATCCATCTGGCGGCCACGCTGGATGAAACGGGGGCCGAGCTGGTGCCGGCGCGCAGCCTGGGGTATGACTCGCTGGTGATCGCAGTGGGCAGCACCACCAATGATTTCGGCACCACGGGCGCTGCGGAGCACTGTCTGTTTCTCGACAGTCGCAAGCAGGCCGAGCGCTTTCATCAGCAACTGCTCAACCACTACCTGCGTGCTCACGCGGGCCAGGCAGACAGTGCGCAGGAAATCACCGTTGCCATCGTTGGCGCAGGTGCAACCGGTGTTGAGCTGGCGGCAGAGCTGCACAATGCAGCGCATGAACTGGCGGCTTACGGGCTGGGGCAGATCAAGCCGGAAAACCTGCGCATCACGGTCATCGAGGCCGGGCCTCGGGTGCTGCCTGCGTTGCCTGAGCGTATCGGTGCGCCGGTGCACAAGACGCTGGAAAAGCTTGGCGTCACCGTGCTGACCAATGCGGCGGTGAGTGAGGTGACGGCCGATGGTTTGATCACGGCCACCGGGCAGGTTATTCCGGCGAGTTTGAAGGTCTGGGCAGCGGGTATCCGTGCTCCGGCCTTTCTGCATGAGCTGGACGGGCTGGAGAGCAACCGCATCAATCAGTTGCAAGTGCTGCCGACGCTGCAAACTACCCGCGATGAAAATATCTTCGCCTTCGGTGATTGCGCCGCCTGCCCGCAGAAAGGCACTGATCGCAATGTCCCGCCGCGCGCTCAGGCGGCTCACCAGCAGGCATCGTTGCTGGCCAAGTCGCTGCGCCTGCGGATAGAAGGCAAGACGTTGCCGGAGTACACCTACAAGGACTACGGCTCGCTGATCTCGCTGTCGAGCTTCTCGGCAGTCGGCAATCTGATGGGTAACCTCATGGGCAGCGTCATGCTTGAGGGCTGGTTGGCGCGGATGTTTTATGTGTCGCTTTACCGCATGCACCAGATGGCGCTGTACGGCACTTTCCGCACCCTGATGCTGATGCTGGGCAGCAAGATCGGCAAAGGGACAGAGCCGCGGATGAAGTTGCACTAACAGCAAGGGACGCTTCTGCGTCCCTTTTTTCGACGCAGAGCGTCGCGAAATGCGTTCCGACGCTGGAGCGTACGGAACGATAGCCTTCCAACTAGCGCAACTATCGTGCGACGCTCCGCGTCGCCATGCCGTTCTGGACGCTCTGCGTCCTCTTGTGAAGCAGCGACGAATTGTTGGCGATCATACCGGCCCTTTCGCGAACAAGCGAAGCGTCGCCCGGTTCGCCCACGCCCTGCGGGCAGACGCCTGAAAGCCCCATTTCCGACGCTGACTTGCAGCGTTTTGAATACCCGCTATTTTTAAAGGGATCGGGCTCTACGCGCAGTGATCAGACGGAAGGCACCCGCACAGGTATCAAGTTCGTCTACGCCACGCAGATAACTAGGGAGTCGTGTATCACGCTGCACTGTTCAGGGATCGAACCCATATGTCGAATCAATTCAGCAGTACTGCTGCGCAAAGCCATCCGCGCTTTATCTGGTTTCCCCTGATTCCTGTCATACCTGCCGTTGCCTGGATACTGACGCAATCAGGTACGCGCCCTGCCGAACTGGTTGCGTGCGCTGCCCTTGTTGCCATCGGCGTTGGCGCTGCTTTCTGGGCTGCTCAGTCACAACGCAATGAAGTGCGTCGCGCCGTGACTCAAGCGCTGGACCATCATCAGGCGCACAGCGCGCAAACCGCCGCGACGGCCACCAGTGCGCAGCTCAACGAGATCTTTCTCGGGGCCATGCCGATCTGGGCCAAGCAGGTCGAAAGCTCGCGCCAGCAGACCGAAACCGCCATTGTCGAGCTCACCGACCGTTTCACCGGTATTTCCGAGCGTTTGCAGGAAACCGTGCAGGCGTCGCAGCACGCTGCCGGTGAACTGGACGGGCAGAATGCCGATGGTGCGTTAAAAGTTTTGTCGCAAAGTGACAGCGAACTGAGTCAGGTGATTGACTCACTCAAGGCCACCCAGGCCAGCCGCGACCAGACACTCTCCCAGGTTCGCAACCTGACGGCCTACACAGGTGAATTGCGCACCATGGCCGCGGACGTTGCCGCCATTGCCGCTCAAACCAACTTGCTGGCCCTCAACGCCGCCATCGAAGCCGCCCGCGCGGGTGAAGCGGGTCGGGGCTTTGCGGTGGTCGCCGATGCGGTGCGCAGCCTGTCGAGCAAGTCCAGCGAGACCGGCCAGCAGATGTCGGCCAAGGTCGATATCATCAACAACGCCATCACGCAATTGGTCCAGGCGGCGTCCAGCGGTGCCGACCAGGACAGCCAATCGGTGACCACCTCAGAGCAAAGCATCCAGAACGTATTGGAGCGCTTTCAGACCATTACCCGACATCTGGCCGAGTCCGCCGATCTGCTCAAGCAGGAAAGCTACGGCATCCGCGACGAGATGACCGAAGTGCTGGTCAGCCTGCAATTCCAGGACCGGGTCAGCCAGATTCTGAGCCATGTGCGCGACAACATCGACGCTCTGCATGCGCACCTGTTACAGGCCAGCCAGTCCCCCGACCAGGCCGTCGCCATCGACGCCCGGCAGTGGCTGGCGCGCATGGAGTCCACCTACGCGACCGACGAGCAACGCCGCACCCATCGCGGAGAGTCGGCGGCACAGCAGAATTCGCAGGAAATCACGTTCTTCTAGGAGCAGATCATGGCTAAGAGTGTATTGGTGGTCGACGATTCGAGCAGTGTCCGGCAGGTCGTCGGCATTGCCCTGAAAAGCGCCGGATACGACGTTATCGAAGCCTGTGACGGCAAAGATGCGCTGGGCAAGCTGAGCGGGCAGAAAGTGCACTTGATCATCAGCGACGTGAACATGCCGAACATGGACGGCATCACGTTCGTCAAGGAAGTGAAGAAGCTGGCCAGCTACAAGTTCACGCCCATCATCATGCTGACCACCGAGTCTCAGGAATCGAAAAAGGCTGAAGGTCAGGCCGCAGGTGCCAAGGCCTGGGTCGTCAAACCGTTTCAGCCGGCGCAGATGCTGGCGGCGGTTTCCAAACTGATTCTGCCCTGATCATAAAGCGGCCCCTGGAGGTCAGCATGTCGACAACCGCCGAGCACCGCGATGACATTGCACACATGCAGATCGACGGCGAGCTGACGATCTACACCGTGACCGAACTTGCCGCCCGTTTGCTGCCGCAGATCGCTGGCGCGGCGCGCGTGGAGGTGGACTTGTCGCACGTTACCGAGATGGACGGAGCCGGCCTGCAATTGCTCGCGGTCATCCAGCGCGAGGCCGGGAAAACCGGCACAGCGCTGCATTTGACCGGACAGAGCCAGGCAGTCACCGAGACCTTCGAACTGTGTAATCCGGGTGTCGTGCTGTAACGCGTCTATTTGAAGTACCGCCGGGTGATCGACAAAGGAAGTCATCGTGAGCATTAATCTCGATCAGGCACAGCAGACATTCATCGTTGAAGCCCGTGAGCTGTTGCAGGCCATGGAGGAATCCCTCCTGCAACTGGAAAACGATCCGGGCGACCAGGACGCGATTGGCGCGATCTTCCGCGCTGCGCACACCATCAAGGGTTCGGCCGGGCTGTTCGGGCTGACACCTATTGTCAGCTTTACCCACATTGTCGAAGACGTGCTGGACCGCCTGCGCGAGGGCAGTGTTGCGGTGGATGCCGGGCTGATCGCGGTGCTGCTCAAGTCAGGCGACCACATGCTTGAATTGATCGAAGTGGTCGCCAGCCGTGGCGAAGCACTTCAGCCTGTGGCACTGGAGCGCGAAGCGGCCTTGCGCCAGGCGCTGCACATCTATCAGGCACCCGGCAGCGCCCCGGCCGAAGACACTGCCTGCGCGCCCGGCGCGGTGGACGGCGAACAGGCCGAGGTGGTGTGGCATATCTCGTTGCGCTTTGGCGTGGACGTGTTTCGCAACGGCATGGACCCGCTGTCGTTCCTGCGATATCTCAACACTCTGGGGCAAATGATTCAGGTCACGACCGTGACCGACGGTATTCCACCTTTGGAATCATGGGACCCGGAGTCGTGCCACCTGGGTTTCGAAATCGATTTTCGCTCGGCCGCCGGGCATGACGCGATCAACGAAGTGTTTGATTTTGTCCGCGAAGACTGCGTCGTACTGATTACCCCTGTCGAGCAGACGCCCGAGAGCAGCGAGCCGACCGGCACTGACCTCGTTTCGCAGAACGCGCAAAGCCCTGTGGTTGCCAACAGCGAACTGCTCGGCGATCAGCGCGCTGTGCCGCGAGTGCCAGGCCAGACGACGGCAGTGGAGCGCCCCGCCTCGGGCGGCGAGCACAAGAGTAAGGACGGCAGCTATGTGCGCGTCAACGCCGACAAGCTCGACGAACTGATCAACCTGGTCGGTGAGCTGGTCATCGCCAGCGCCGGTGCGAAACTGCTGGCCCGCTCGTGCAACAAGGATCCGTTGCAGGAAGCCAGCTCGACGGTATCGGGGCTGGTGGAACAGATTCTTGATGGCGCGCTGCACCTGCGCATGATCCCCATCGGTGACACCTTCAACCGTTTTCGCCGAGTGGTGCGCG
The DNA here is from genome assembly GCF_030209255.1 of Pseudomonas sp. CFBP2511. Taxonomy (NCBI): domain Bacteria; kingdom Pseudomonadati; phylum Pseudomonadota; class Gammaproteobacteria; order Pseudomonadales; family Pseudomonadaceae; genus Pseudomonas; species Pseudomonas sp. CFBP2511. Next base: position 147,792 of record NZ_JARVSI010000022.1, read on the forward strand.
ACGTCAGTCAGGAGCTGGGCAAAGACATCGACCTGATTATCAATGGCGCAGAAACCGAACTGGACAAGACCGTTGTCGAGAAGATCGGCGACCCGCTCATGCACCTGCTGCGCAATTCCATGGACCACGGCATCGAAAGCGCCGAGGCGCGTCGCGCGGCCGGCAAACCGGCCAAGGGTCATTTGAACCTCAATGCATTTCACGACTCGGGCAGCATCGTCATTGAAATCGCCGACGATGGGGCCGGGCTGAACCGTGAGCGAATTCTGGACAAAGCACAGCAGCGCGGGCTGGTGGCCGCTGGCGCAAGCCTGACCGATCAGGAAATCTACAACCTGATCTTCGAACCCGGTTTTTCCACTGCCGAGGCGGTCACCAACCTGTCCGGGCGTGGCGTTGGCATGGACGTGGTCAAGCGCAACATCACCCTGCTGCGCGGCACGGTGGACCTGGACAGCCAGCCGGGCCAGGGCACCATCGTGCGTATCCGCCTGCCGCTGACGCTGGCGATCATCAATGGGTTTCTGGTCGGCATCGATCAGTCCACCTACGTCATCCCGCTGGACATGGTTCAGGAATGCATCGAGCTGGACGAACACGACCGCCAGTCCAGCCGTGACAAAGGATACCTGGACCTGCGCGGCGAAGTGTTACCGCTGGTGTACCTGCGCGATCACTTCAACCATGAAGGCCCGCCTGCCCGCCGTCAGAACGTGGTGGTGGTGCGCTACGCCGAGCACAAGGCCGGTCTGGTGGTCGATGACCTGCTCGGTGAATTCCAGACCGTGATCAAGCCACTGGGCAAGCTGTTCGGCGCACTGCGCGGCATCAGCGGTTCGACGATTCTGGGCAGCGGCGCGGTGGCCTTGATTCTCGACATACCAGCACTGCTCAACCAGATCGTCCAGCTGGAAGCCCGCCTGGCCCAGCCCCCCCATTCGCTCTCGCCCGCTTCTCGCTGACGGATTTGCAATTCCAAGGAGTAACCCGATGAAATGGTTCTACGATCTGAAGATTTCCACCAAGTTGATTACCTCGTTTCTGGTGGTTCTGTTGTTGACCGCAGCCATGGGAGTTTTCGCGATCATCCAGCTTGGCCAGGTGAATCAGGCCGCTCAGGACATAAAAGAAAACTGGATGCCGTCCATGCGAGCTGCTTCGGGCATGCGCTTTTACGCAGCCAATTACCGGCTGAAGGAAAACCGTCATATTGCCGCTGATGCCGCTCCGGAAAAAGCCCAGATGGAGCAGGAAGCTGCTGAGGCGCGCAGCCAGTTTGAAACACGGCTGGCAACGTACGACAAGTTGATCATCAGCGACCAGGATCGTCAGATGTTCAGCGCCGTCAGTGCGTCATGGTCCGCTTACCTGAAAGTCAGCACTAATCTGTTCGAACTCTCCCGTCAGGGCCAGGAGACCGAGGCACGTGCATTGCTGCGAGGAGAGTCCAAACTGCACTTCGATGAAGTGACCAGCCAGTTGCAAAAAATGGTCGAACTCAACGACGCCGGCGCAACTGCCGCCGGAGACAAAGGCTCGCAACTGTACGAAACCGCCCGCATCTCGATCATCGTGGTACTGATTGCAGCCTTGTTGGTCGGTCTGGGGCTGGCGCTGTTCATCGCCCGGATCATTTCTCGTCCTCTCAAGGAAGCAGCGACTGCCGCCGAGCAGTTGGCAGAAGGCAACCTGAACGCCTACATCGGGCACGGCTCGAAAGACGAAACTGGCATGGTGCTCAATGCCATGCGCAACATGGTCGGCAAACTGGCGCACATCATCGGCGAGGTGCGTAACGCAGCCGACAACCTGGCCAGCGCTTCGGAAGAAGTCAGCGCCACCGCGCAGTCGATGAGCCAGGCCACTAGCGAACAGGCCGCCAGCGTCGAAGAAACCAGCGCGTCGGTCGAACAGATGAGCGCCAGCATCAACCAGAATACCGAGAACGCCAAAGTGACCGACGGCATGGCCAGCAAAGCCGCCAAGGAAGCCACCGATGGCGGCGAATCGGTGCAGCAGACTGTCGTGGCGATGAAGAAGATCGCCCAACGCATCAGCATCATCGATGACATCGCATACCAGACCAACCTGCTCGCGCTCAACGCGGCCATCGAAGCGGCCCGTGCCGGTGAGCATGGCAAAGGTTTCGCTGTAGTGGCCGCTGAAGTTCGCAAGCTGGCCGAGCGCAGCCAGGTTGCAGCGCAGGAGATCGGCGAGCTGTCTTCCAGCAGTGTGGAAATGGCCGAGAAAGCCGGCAAGTTGCTGGACGAGATGGTCCCCTCGATCAACAAGACCTCTGATCTGGTGCAGGAAATCAGCGCCGCCTCCGAAGAGCAGGCGGCCGGTGTGGCGCAAATCAACACCGCCATGACCCAGCTCAATCAGGTCACCCAGCAAAACGCATCGAGCAGTGAAGAGCTGGCCGCAACGGCTGAAGAGATGAGCAGCCAGGCCGAGCAACTGCAACAGTCCATGAGCTTTTTCACCCTTGATTCGTCGCCAAAGCCCACAACGTCAGGCAGCAGTATCGATCACCGCAGCAGCCCGAGCCGCCAGCCACCCCGCCCGGTGCAACCGCCGGCGCGCAAGGCATTTGCCCACAGCATGGCGAGCGCCCCGGACGAATCGGAATTCACCCGTTTCTGATTACCGGCTTCGATACCGCTTCACAGGGAGAACGACATGGGCTCATTGGTCACGACTCGGCAGGCCGTAACGGCGGTCGAAGAAGAGGCGCAATACCTGACTTTCATGCTCGGCGGCGAGATGTTTGCCATCGGCATTCTGGGCATCAAGGAAATCATCGAATACGGCAGCCTGACTGTCGTGCCGATGATGCCCGCCTTCGTGCGCGGCGTGATCAACCTGCGCGGCGCGGTGGTGCCCGTGGTTGATCTGTCGGCGCGTTTCGGGCGGCAGAACTCGGAAATCACCCGGCGTTCGTGCGTCATCATCATTGAGGCCAGCACCGAAGACGGCCAGCCGCAGGACATCGGGTTGCTGGTGGACAATGTTTCGGCGGTGCTGGAGATACCCGCTTCGCAGATCGAGCCGCCGCCGAATTTCGGCGCGCGGATTCGTGCCGACTTCATCAGTGGCATGGCCAAGGTCGATGGTCATTTCGTGATCGTGCTGGAAGTCGAGCGCGTGCTGTCCATCGATGAGATGTCCAGCCTTGCCGAGGCAGGTCAGACGCCAGCGCTCGACGCCGACGCGCATTGAGGCCTGCACATGCCTGACACAGCGTCGCTCAATGATCGCGAATTCGGCCAGTTCCAGTCCTGGCTGTATCGCGCTGCGGGCATCAAGCTGACGCCGGCCAAGAAAGCGCTGGTGGCCGGCCGCCTGTTCAAACGTCTCAAGCATTACGATCTGGACAGCTACGGCGAGTATTTCAAGCTGATCATGACCGACCAGCGCAACGGCGAGCTGCAAGTGGCGCTGGACCTGCTGACCACCAACGAGACGTATTTTTTTCGCGAGCCAAAGCACTTCGATTTTTTGCGTCAGCAGGTGCTGACCAAGGTGGCGCCGGGCAAGGTATTCCGGGTCTGGAGCGCCGCCAGTTCCTCTGGTGAGGAGCCTTACAGCCTGGCAATGACACTGGCGGAGCAACTGGGCACTACCCCTTGGGAAGTCATCGGCTCGGACATCAGCACCCGCGTATTGACCAAGGCGCGCAGCGGCCATTACCCCATGGAACGCACCGAAACCCTGCCGCATACGCTGTTGGTGAAATACTGCCTGAAAGGCACAGGTCGTCAGGAAGGCACCTTTCTGATCGACAAATCACTGCGAAACCGGGTCAGCTTCATTCAGGTCAACCTCAACGAAACCCTCCCGGACCTTGGCGAATTCGACGTGATTTTTCTGCGCAATGTGATGATCTACTTCGATCAGGAAACCAAGAGCAAGGTCGTCGCACGCTTGCTGCCACGCCTCAAGCCCGGGGGCTATTTCATCATCAGCCATTCGGAAAGCCTCAACGGCGTGAACGACACGCTGAAACTGGTCGCCCCCTCCATTTATCGCAAGCCATGAGAAAACCCGTCGGCGCGATCGAAATAGTCCTGGCACCTGGCGAAGTGGTTTTTGAAACCCGGCCTGCGCGTTTACGCACATTGCTGGGTTCCTGCGTGGCGATCACGTTCTGGCACCCCCAGCAGCACATTGGCGGCATGTGTCACTTCATGCTGCCTCACCGCCCTCACAAACATAAGGCACTGGACGGCAGGTACGGCGACGAAGCGCTGGAAATGCTCATCCGCCACGCACTGGCCAACCACACAAAACCGCGGGACTATCAGGTCAAGCTGTTCGGCGGTGGACAGATGTTTCCCGAGCAGCAGAATGACTCGCAACAACTCAACGTGGCTGATCTCAACGTGCACGCAGCGCTGGCAATGGCCGAGCGCCACCGACTGCAACTGAAGGCTCAGGACATGGGCCGCACCGGTCATCGCACGATCATATTCGACCTGTGGGACGGCAACGTCTGGGTCAAGCATCAACCCATAGAAGTGACTGAAAAAGATGCCAAGTAAAAAAATCAGCGTGCTGCTGGTCGATGACTCGGCGGTGGTTCGTCAGGTCCTTGTGGCAATCCTCAATGAAACGCCGGACATCCACGTTATGGCGGCAGCGTCCGATCCGATATTTGCCATGGGCAAACTTGCCCACGAATGGCCGGATGTGATTGTGCTGGACGTGGAAATGCCGCGCATGGACGGCATCACGTTCCTGAAAAAAATCATGAGCGAGCGACCGACGCCCGTGGTCATCTGCTCGTCGCTGACCCAGAAAGGCGCGGAAACCTCGTTACAGGCGCTGTCTGCAGGAGCCGTGGAGATCATCACCAAACCCACGACGGGCCTTAAAAACTTTCTGATCGAGTCAGCCGCCGAACTGGTCGCCGCCATTCGCGCGGCGGCGAACTCCAATGTGAAAAACCTCGGCAAGCGCACAGCCACACCGGTACTGACACCGGCCAGCAAACTCACCGCAGATGCCATTTTGCCTGCAGCCAGCGGTCACTCGATGGCCCAGACCACCGAACGCATCGTCGCCATTGGCACCTCGACAGGCGGCACGCAGGCGCTGGAAGCGGTGTTGACCGCGCTGCCCAGAGTCTGCCCGGGCATCGTCATCGTTCAGCACATGCCGGAAAAATTCACCGCCTCGTTCGCAGAGCGCCTCAATGGCTTGTCGCAGATCGAAGTGCGTGAAGCCAGAAACAACGACCGCATCCTGCCCGGCCTGGCCCTGATCGCACCCGGCGGCAAGCACATGATGGTGACGCGCAGCGGCGCCTATTATCACGTCCAGGTCATCGACGGCCCGCTGGTCAATCGGCACCGCCCATCGGTGGACGTGCTGTTCCGCTCGGTGGCCAGGTTCGCCGGCAAGAACGCCACCGGCATCATCATGACCGGCATGGGCGACGACGGCGCACGCGGCCTCAAGGAAATGCTCGACGCAGGCAGCTCGACCGTCGCTCAGGACGAAGCCAGCTGCGTGGTGTTCGGCATGCCCAAGGAAGCCATCAAACTCAATGCTGCGCAAAGAATCATGCCCTTGCAGGAGATTCATCAGGCGATTTTGCACCGATAACGTTCGAAGGCTTCCCGATCAGATCAAGACACCTCAGCGTTCGCCATAAGCAAGCCGCCCGCTGACTGCAAAACCTTGCTCAAGCATCACGATTTTTTCCGGCTGAAAGTAATGCCCTGGATTGAGCAGAATTTCCTGCTCACCCGCCTCGCTGATGCTCATATCCGGATTGTGAGCATCCTGAATGGCATCCACGTGGATACCCGCAACGTGGTCGGCCTTGAAGCGGAAAAAGATCGACGAGGCATCAACGCGATTGCTCTGCAGATCACGCAGCGTTTGACGACGCAACACTTCAGATGAAAGGTCACCGCTTGTAAGGTCCACCGTATACCTGGCTCTGCTCAACCCTCGCTCATCCGACACACTGGAGAATTCTACTGCCGCGTCCGCGCTGGATGTCGTACTGAGAAAACCGTTGAACCGCAACGCCTTGCCCGAGAGCAGAGCTTGCAGCGCAGACTCGCCATTGAGCTGAGTCGTGAACAGATCGTCATGCCCTGTCGCACCTTTCAACAGAGAGACACCTGAAATACGCGGAGCGGCATGAATGAACCGTCGTAGAAGAGCCGTTTGTGGCGCCAACTGTGTTTCGATGTGGGTCTTGTGGATATTAAACTCCTCGGCGTTCAGTTCGCCCGCCTCGTAATGTCGAGCAAAATCACGGACAAAATTATTGACCTCGGCTTCGTTGTGGTATTTAGGGTCGAGGGATTGCAAGTAGTGGCTCAGTGAGCGATAACCCATCGCGCTGACATTCATCAGGTAGTTATCACCATAATCCTGCTGATAGGTATGCAATGCATCAACGACTTGCCTGCCCTGCGCAGGTGAACAGCGGTTAAAGTGCTGCAGACTGTTATATGCAATCCTGCTTTTTTCTGTCGGGAAATTATTGAGCTGATTGTTGAGAATACGCTGTTTTTCAAGCTCTGCCGCGTGCGCCAGTCGGTGGCGCTGACTTAAAACCTGTTGGGCAGAGGCAGGCGCTATGCCTCTTTGCCCCAATTGCGTGGTGTGCACTGTCTGAGGGGTTGCAAAGGCAGACGCAAACCCTGTCCGGTTAACGGCGGTTAGCGGAACAGAATGCCCCCCGATAACAGCCGTCGTATTTCCAGGTCTGGCAACACGGTGAACGCCTTGTGAGCTTTGCTGCGCGCGAGACGTGGATGCCTGGTGATGGGAAGGCTGATTATTGTAGAGGTAAGCCTGATTGGCAGAGTATTGAGAGACTGGATGTGGCATGGAATATTTCCTGTAAAGCGCGTCGTTGTGCGACGGCGTTCGTTCTATTTTTTGAGACGTGCTTTGTAAACACGCTCAGGCAGTGCATGGGGTAATCACACTCTTTGGAGAAACCCGTCATGGGCTTTAACGCAACTTGCTATGGGTGATGGTCACAGCCAGACTTGCTCAGCGAGTCCAGGGCGGTGGCATCAGCGAACGGCTTGACGCGCCTGACTTCACGGGCGAAGCGGCCACATCGGGAAATGAAACCAACTTGAAAAACGGTTCTTTTTCCAGTTCATTGGCCTGGCTGGAGGACCCCGCTCTTTCGCTTCTGTGTTCATTGCGATAAGACGCATAAGCCCAGTGACCGGGCGCTACATCCGATGCAGGGCGATGGTTGCTTTGTGGTACGCCGGCTGCGTGCAACTCATGCTCGATACTGCTGATCATGCCCCGTATTTTCCCCATGTATTCGGGGCTGTAGGTGTTGTCCGCGCGATCAGGTTTGGCATAAAGGGTGAACTGAGCACCCTGAGTGACACGCGCATGCTGAGCCGGCGAGTACGTATGTACGCAACTCATGTCGGTCACTTTCCACTTGTCGACCGGGCTGTCGTCGGCTTGCAGTAGCTTGCCTATCGCATCAAATGCGCTGGCAACATGCCGGGGCGCAACACTCAGGTGAAACTTGTCACCGACAAAGTCGCCCTTGCTCCTGGGCTCTCTGCGGTCCATATGAATAAACATGTCGGTGCCCGTCATTTTGAATTGATTGACAGCCGTCCAGCCACCATGATTTTCACCCAGCGCGCGCTGTGCAACCTCGTAAGTAGGTGCATGGTGATTCAAGGCGAAACGAGTCTGAGTGTTGGCAAGTACCTCTCCCTTATTCAGGCGACTCAGTTCAGCCCCCGTGTCTTTTTTGACCGCTGGTGAAGTCAACTGGGTGTTCAGCTTTAAACTGAGCATGGGTTTGCTTACGGGCATAACATTAATTTCCTGCTTTCGATTAAGATTTAAAATGCAGCGGTGGCAGCGCCATTGAGTCTCACCGACTCCTCCTTGATATTCACAAAATTTGAATTGAGCGATGGCCACCTTTACAGGCAGCCATGCGGCGGTTGGTTGATAAATAAACGTTCGTCAAACAGCCTCAGGAGAATTGATCCCCTTTCGAGAAGCCGACGTCGTGTTTGATCTTGCCGCCCTGGAACTGGTCCATCCACGGCAGGACATCTGCACCGGCGGCTTTCAGAGCGCCCATGTTGTCTTTTACGGCCTGATTGGCCCCGTCACGCTGTTCGAAGTTACTGCCCCCGGTCCAGTTGGCATTGCCGACTTCGCCGATCTGAGGTTTGAAGCCTGCGCCGCTCAGCGCCTTGATCTCCGATCCCAGTCGTGAAGAGGCGTCGGCACCACTGGCGTATTCATGGATACTGCCGATCAGGCCGGGGTTGTTACTGCCGTTGGCGGCCTTTAATTGAGCCGCGTATTTGACCAGCCCGCTTTCCCCGCCAGCCGTCAGACCACCGCCCCAATTGCTGTCCTCAACCACGATGTCGCCTTTGTAACCCGCGTCACGCGCAGACTTGATCAACGTGCTCTGCATGTTGGCCCAATCCTGAGTCGCACTTTTGCCACCTTCATTGAAGGTGTCGAGTACAAAGCTTGGGTGTTTTCCAAGTGCCGAAACCACGTTTTTGACATCGTCGGCAGCCTGTTTCAGCTTGTCGCCCGTCAGCACATTGCCACCGCCACCATTGGCGTTGTCGCGGAACGTAAACTGAACCTTGACCCCTTGTTTGTCACCGGCATCGACCATCGCCTTGAGCTTGGCCATTTGCGCCGGGTCATTGATCTGGTCGTGAGTCATCTGGATGCGCAGTGTTCCACCGCCGGCATTTTTTACATCCTCAACCATTTTTCGCGCTGCGTCGGGAGACGCAATCCGGTCAGGGACCGTGTTCGCGCCGCCATGAGCACCCAACCCCGCGTTATTGAACGCCGGGGTATCGCTGGGCTGTTGAGACGGGTTTGAGCCTGAAGTCGGACTGGCAGCACTGCAGGTGGAAGCCTGTCCGTGTCCGTTTCCGGCCGAAGCAGAAGGCTGGCTTTCAGAACGATTATGGGCGGAAGCATTTCCGATTACGCTTTTTAGCAACGCATAGATGAGCGTCTTCAAGGCCTCGACCAGGCCACTCTGTCCCGCGCCCCCCGCTCGTCCATTCCCTGTGGTGGCGGCTGTCGGCGTGCTGTTCCCCCAACTCACCGCGCTTGGCGAACGATGGGCACTTTCCGGAGAAAGAAAGTGCACGGCATTGCTCGATGATTTCCCGGAAAAGTCCGGGCTCGGCGCGTGATTGCCCGATGAGACGGGGGACCACACAGGGCCGTTGTTGCTTACAGAGGTATTCATACTCATTTCATTACTCCTTTCCTGTGGAGGTAACGCGTTTGGGTGAACCGGTTTTTCGCAGGGTTGCAGAATCTTCCTTATCGTCTGTCAGCGCTCAAGCAGATGAAATTCATTTAAAAGGGGTCTTTAGGCGAACCCGCACCGCGTCTCGCAAGATGGCAGTGTCCACTGCGTTGGACAGCAATCTTTCTGCCTCGGTAATTTTTGCCAACTTGACGCTCTGAGATTCCCAACCCATATCAGAAGGTGTTCCCCCTGTACGTTTGGCAAGGTAATAGCGGGTACGTGATGTCGTTCGGTCGTAGTCACCGATAAAGCCATGGAATTCAACTATTAGCCCCGTCTCTTCGTAGACTTCCTTGAGTGCATTGGTCCTCAAGTTAAGACCGGATTCCAGCTTTCCCTTGGGAAACGCGTGCGTTGCGCCGAACGGGTGGTTGGTCGGCTCGGTGATCCATAGCCTGCCGTCGGGCTCAAAAATTATCGCGCCACTGGCGGCAGCAAGATGATTGGAAAACTTGAATTCGGGCTCTTTGAAGTCGATAGCACGGGTTTTAAGCTGGCGCCAGCCATCCAGCGTGCTGGGGGGCTTGATTGAACTGAACGCCAGGTTGTTTATGACGCCACTGACAGTGCAGTGAGGGACAAAAACGGCTGTTGCGTCTCGATCACGCCAGGTAGGCGTAGCGCTGGGTGAAGTGGGGTGTTCAACAGTGACTACATGGCCAGCCTCATTCTTTTGGCGATGAATATGAGGAAGTGTCTGTTTCATATTGACAAGCCAATGCTTACGACTGATCAGTCTTTTACCGAGTTCAATGCGTTCGCTGTAATTGCCGGGACCGTGTTCTGCGCAGAGTGCCTTAATACGGTCGTCCGGTATTCTTTCTATTGCCGCAATGCCCATGCGGATGTCATTACGCTCAATTTTCCGAAAGGCGTGACTGGACGTGTTTTCTTTGCGAGACAGCATCGTGACCAGTTCCATTGGCGTGTTACCGAACTGATTACCCTTATGCCCCCCTTGGGCGCGAAAGAGCAGCGAGCCACCCAGGTCGATGCGCACAGGTTTGTTACGGTCATTGAAGATGATATTGTCTCCCGTCTGACCGATGACATCCCAGTTCGCCAACCAGGCGTCCACAGCAAAGCCGGACCGTAACTGGCCACTTCCCTCTATCGTTTTGATGTCTTTATGATTCCCGCCTATCAGTTTGGAAATCAATGCCGGCTTGCCCTGGCGAGACGCCATTTTTATGTCAGGCACATCAATTCCTGCGGCGCGGTACAACTTGGAGGCCAGAACCTCGTTTCGAAGTCTATTGGTAGAAGGGTTCGTTTTCACATACCATTTAACGCCATCGGGTGCTTGAAACAATCCTCCTGGGTTAGAACCCTTGGCGCCAGAGAGCTGGCTCCATTTATCAGTCTCGATGACCTCGAGTTCGCCCCCCCTTTTGGACCGCCCTAAAACGTTCATGTCTACGACAATGTACGCACCTTCCCGGCGAGCATGGGTAATTTCGTACCGGTTGGTGATATCCAGAATGACTTCATGTTCACTCTTGCTGGCCACCGATAACGGCAACCGGCTTTCACTGAGTGTCACACCCCTTGCACCACTGAGATTGCGCGCGGGAACGGCGGACTTCGCGTGCAGCACAAACAGAACCGGTGTTTCTTTATTTTTGTTCGCGTTCCCCACCGCAAAACCTTGTGAAATGGCCGACACTGTCGAAGCACTGGCCACCCCCGTCGCGGTATAAACACCTTTAACTACCCGCAAGCCATGGATAAGACCATGGGCTATTTCGCGACTTTCGTAACCCCAAGAGATATTCAGTAATCGCGCCGCAGTCTTCTCCGGCAGCGATATCCCCCGATAAAGCACTTTAGTTTGACCCGGCTCGGCCAGGTCAATGGAATAGCGCGGTATGGCGGCCCTCAAATCCGCAAATTCTTCGTCGGTTGTTTCGGCGGCCGTGTACTTCTGCAGCAGTAGCATGAACTCTCTGCCGTCTATTGATTTCAGCACGCCGCCCTGCTGGCGTGCCAAACGATACTCATCAGCCGTGTTGAAATGCTCCAGTGGAAATCCCTCCACCTTGCCTCGCCCTCGCGAAACAAAGTTCGGCACTTTATTACCGCCTGGCGCCAGTGCTGACGTACTTTGAGCGTTTGAAAACCCAAGATGACTAAAGCTGTGTGTTATCGGGTTCATTATTGAGCACTCCTGCGCGTTCGTCTCGGGGCACGCGATGAATTTTCGTCCTTGGGATTACAGGCATCATGATAGTTATCAGGCCCGACAGCAGTCAGTCGATACTCACGAGGCACATTGCCACTCTCCGGCTCGGCCGACTCCTGAATAACGCTGGGTGATAATAAGCAACTTAAAATAACCAGCCAATTGCCACTACGGACCAAATACTGCCAATAAGCAGAGCTTATAATCGATTCGAGGTAATCCATGGCAAATGCTCACCGTCTATACCCATTAGAAAATTGAGTTAGCTGAGTGTCGCCTTGTGTCATCGGGTTCCATTAAACAAACAGGAGATGCATGAGCAATAAAGGACTATCACTGTGAGTGATAAAGCGTTAGGAAAAAAGCGTTTAAGTTCTGTGAAAAAAAAGATGGCGCGTCACCCGACCGTCAATGTGTAGCAAACTGATTAGTCATACGATAACTTATGAGACGCTCAGCACTGACATCAATAACCCTGAACTGTACAAGTTCGTTCAAACAGAGCATGTCGCAAACTTGCAAAATACCAACGATCTTTGGCAGCGGCCTTTACAGTAGAGGCTACCTCCTCACAGTCGTTTGAACGCCTCAGAAGCTGTGCGCGCGAGTACGCTCTGCAGGACGGCGCATGGCTTTTCTCACCGAACAACTGACCCTACATGGGTTTTCCTGCGAGCGGCGGTTTCAGGGAGCGTCGTTTCAACCTCCTGGCCTGCCAGCGCAGCCGTGACGCCATTCGGCGCGGGCCTGGCGTTGGTTTGATACTGACTGGCGGAGAAGAAACCGCCTGTGACGGCGCCAAGGAACTGTGCAGTGACGCACCCCACTAGCTGGGCGAACCGGGCGCGCAACTGAACACCCTGATTGATTTACCCGCTTTTTGCGCCGCCCCCGACGCGCCCTGGGTACAACAGGGTGCAGGAAAGCGGACGCGATCAGGGGCACTCGACGCTGGACATCGCCCTGATCGGCGTCATATGCCAGATGGCCTGGAATCAGGGTGATGATTTATTCGGCTTTGAGAATAACCTCGTGCTTAAAGCCAGCGAGTATGTCGCCAAATACAATCTGGGTTATGACGTTCCCTGGACGTACTACACGACCAGCGACGGCACCGTTCAGACTGAAATCTCATCGGCGAGCAGAGGCAGCACCCGCCCTGTCTGGACCCTGATCTACAACCACTACAACCGGGTCAACGGTCTGGAAGCTAAGTACACCAAGGAAATGATGGACAAGTTCGGCCCTGAAGGCGGTGCATATGGCGCAAACAGCGGCGGGTTCGATCAGTTGGGTTATGGGTCGCTGCTGTTTAATTCCGATGTGAAGTAAAGCACTGCGCACGTGTCAGGGCGTATTCACCCGCCTTTCGCGAACCGACAGCAGGTTCAGGCGCAACTCGGAGGGGCGCAGCGGTTTGGACAGCACCGACACTTCAGCGCCCTGCAATGATTCGAGAACCACTTCCACTTCCCTACCGGTCACGATCAGTGCCGGCACATCCCAGCCTCGCGCCGCTCGTATGTTCTCGATGCAGTCAAGGCCGTTGGCCGCTGTGCCCAGATCGTAATCGGCGACAATGATGTCGCAATCGGTAATCAGCCCTTGCGCCGAGCGGGCGGTCTGGACTTCGCATCCCCATCGTTCAAGCAACGCCGCGGTGGCCATCAACACGTTGTTGTCGTCTTCCACCAGGCAGATCCTGACCCCCTTGAGCAAGCTGTCGCCCAATGGTTTTTTGCGCACGCGCTGCACCGGCGCGCTCACTTCTTCAAGGCCATGAATGGTGACAGACGTGCCGCGATCCACCTCAGACTCGATGTTGATCTTTACGCCGAGAATCTGACTGAGCCGCTTGACGATGGACAACCCCAGCCCCACGCCCTCCACGTCTTTGTCGCGGGCATGCCGGATCCGGTAAAACTCTTCACATACGCGGGGCAGATGCTCGGCAGCAATGCCGCGCCCACGATCATGCACGCTGATCGACAGGCCACCCTTGTTTCGCCGCACACCGATCAGCACCGGATGCTCCGGCGCATATTTGAGCGCATTGGACAAAATGTTCTGCACCATCGTCGCGAGCAGGGTGGCATCGACCCTTGCCCAGCGCCGGCAAGGCCGCACCCTGAGGTCCACTCCCGCCCATCGCGCAGCCGCGGTGTTTTGCTGAGCGATCTCATTGAGCATTTCACCCAGATGGACCACGTCTGACTTGGCGAAGACCTTGCCGCTGTCCAGTGTGTAGATGTCCAGAATCGTGCGAAACAGCTGCGAGACGTTGTGCAGGGAACGATCAATGTTGTCGACCAACTGACGCTCATAATCGCCCAGCGGGCTTGAGCGCAAACAGGCGGTAAACATACCGATGGAGTGAATGGGCTGACGCAGATCGTGACTGGCCTGCGCCAGAAAACGCTCCTTTTCACGAGTAGCCACGGTCGCCTGTTCCGACGCCTTACGCGTTCTCACCAGCAGAATATGAGCGTATCCGGGCACCAGAATGGTAACGGCGACCAGCATCAGCACCATGAACGGCTGTGCCTGCCAGTAAGGCGTCAATTGATAGATGATCAGTATCGCCAGCAGGGCCAGCGACGCGGCAATTGCCAGATAACGAGAGCCATAGCGCATGCCATTGCCCAGCGTCACCCAGACCATCACACTGAAAATCGGCAGTGTCGCCTCTCCTCCCACAATCAGCCCTACGGAAATACCGGTGTAGTCATGGACCATTCCGAGTACCCGACGCACCGCATATACACCGGGGTAACTGATAATGTGCTGGCGCAGGACCAGAGAAACCACCAGAAAGCCCGCATAGTAGAGAATGATCGGTTGATATTTCGCCACATTGAGCCCTGGCAGGAAGCCGACCAGCGATACATAGGTGATCGCAAAGGTTGCCACGATCAGCCTGAGCGTGGCCTGATCCAGTTCAGCGTTTTTCCGGTCTTTCATTGGCGCACCTCGTTGCTCTGTATGCGTAGCTGCTTAAAGGCTCCAGGTTCACTGCCCTGTTGATACGGGCACAACACAGCCCTCTACTCTGCCGCCCGAAAAGGCAACTAAATCACACTATCGCCGCCGGTATTAGCGTACTAGCATCATACGATCAGCTCTTTCCCGAACGTCGATACCGAGCAAAAATAGTCACTTTAAATGTGTAACACAGACGATACATATTGTTTCTATCGAGTATGATGGCCCGATTAAAATACCGGAAGCAGAGGCATGTCGTGCAGAATCATAGTGGCTGACGACCACCCCTTATTTCGTGAAGGTATGTTGCGTACCATCGAACGTCTGTTACCAGAGGCCGTTATCGAGCAGGCCGGCAACCTCAATGAGGTGCTGATGCTTGCGCGCTCGGGCGATGAAGTTGACACGCTGATTCTCGACCTGCGCTTTCCAGGTTTGAATTCGATGCAGACCATCGCCGAACTGCGCAACGAGTTCCGGCGTACCTCCATTATCGTCGTGTCCATGGTCGATGACCCCGAGACCATTGCTCAGGTCATGTCGAACGGGGCTGATGGTTTTATCGGCAAGAACATCGACCCGCAGGAGATAACCGAGTCCATTGTCGCTATCCGCCAAGGTGAAGTTGTCGTCAAGTACAAGTCTGAAGGCTCGATATTCAATGAATCGGCGGTTAACGCCCTGAGACCGCTCACGACCCGCCAGAAGCAGGTTCTGGGTCTGGTGGCGGCAGGAAAAACCAACAAGGAAATCGCCAAGGAACTGGGTATCTCGCCCTTCACCGTGCGTATACACGTTTCCAGTCTTCTCAAGGTGCTGGGCGTTTCCACCCGATCCGCCGCTGCGGCTCAATTTTCCAGCTTGGCTATCAGGTAACAGCATCAGTCTGCACGACTCAGTGCTGTCAGGTTCAGAGCTCGGTTGATAAGAGGTTGCACACCCCTCTTCGTTAAAAACCGTACAACGCTGCTGACAATAATTTTGATTACTGGCATCAGGCATTAAAACGCAGGAAGCTAGAAACCCCAATAGTACACCTGTACTAATGGCCAAAAGACATATAATCGGATAAGCGACCTGCATCAAGCGCACGCTAACTTTCCTTGAATCCACGCTGGTTCACCGGACACTTCTATCCTGCAGTGCGCCCGCACGCTTAAACTCCCCAGCGTATATAAATCGTTGTACTATCACCGGCTCACTGACAAACCTGACTTGCCCTCTCAGCCTCACAGGACTGACCAGGATCGTGATGTCTATTCTCTCCAGATGCAAAGACCTGGAAATGATCCAGGCACTGTTGCGCATGGCTGTTATTGCTACGTCGTCACTGTATGCGCTGATCATGTATGCCCTGGACGACATGTC
The DNA here is from genome assembly GCF_030209255.1 of Pseudomonas sp. CFBP2511. Taxonomy (NCBI): domain Bacteria; kingdom Pseudomonadati; phylum Pseudomonadota; class Gammaproteobacteria; order Pseudomonadales; family Pseudomonadaceae; genus Pseudomonas; species Pseudomonas sp. CFBP2511. Next base: position 163,646 of record NZ_JARVSI010000022.1, read on the forward strand.
CGCAAACCGGATGTGGGTGATTCTGGGTTATTGCCTGGCCTTCGCCGTCGTCAATGTGGGCCTGATCTGGCGTATTGCAGTGCGACCCGGCGCGTCCACGCGGCGCAGGATGTTCGCACTGGTTGTCGACAACATGGCCGGTATCGTCACCATTACCGTGGGTGGCGAGCCTATGCTGCCGGTCTATTCGGTCATGCTGAGCATGACGGTCGGCTACGGCATGCGCTACGGACGCAATTACCTGTTGCTGGCCACCGGTTTTGCCTTGGCATCGTTATGCCTGATCATTCAGCTCACGCCCTTCCTGCAGGAGCATCCTGCCGTGGCGGTCATGATGATCCTGACAATGCTGGTGCTGCCATTATTCGTTTATTTCCTGCTCTCGCGACTGCACATTGCGCTGAATGAAACCCAGGCGGCCAACGATGCCAAATCACGTTTTCTTGCCCAGGCCAGCCATGACCTGCGCCAGCCGATCCACTCCATCAGCCTGTTTACTGCGTGCTTGCGCGACGCATCACTGGGTACGGACGAGCGCCGCCTGGTGGATAACATTGACCGGGCCTTGAGCGCCGTAGAACAGCTTTTTCGCTCGTTGCTGGATATCTACACGCTGAACCAGGGTGAGGTGAATCCACGCCTGGAAACCGTCGATGTCGATGCGTTATTGAGCGGGCTGGCCGGCCAGAACAGCGAAGCCGCCAACTGGGCTGGGGTCGAGATCCGTGTGCGCCCTTGCCGGCAACATATACACAGTGACCCGGCGCTGCTGCGCACCCTGCTGCAGAACCTGATGTCCAACGCCTTCAAATATGCCCCGGGCAAACCGGTGCTGATGGCCTGCCGACAGCGCGCTGGAAAATTGAGTATCGGTGTCTATGACATGGGCCGTGGCATCCCGGCAACGCACCTGCCGCATCTGTGCAACGAGTTTTATCGCGTGCGCGAAGAGCGCGATCAGGACATCGAGGGCATAGGGCTGGGGTTAAGCATCGTCAATCGGGTCGCCACCTTGCTGAACCTGCATGTCGGGATCAATTCACGCCTGGAGAAAGGTACTGCGGTTGTGCTCAGCGGACTGCCGATCGTGAACGCACTTCAGGCCGCGCCCACGCCGGATATCGACTGGAACAAACACTTGCTGGGCGGCTTGCGTGTGCTGTTGATCGAGGACAACTACAACGTGCTGCAAGCGACCGCCATGCTGCTGCGCAAATGGGGCTGCGACGTCCAGACCGCCTCCGCCACCCCCGAGGCAAGCGTCGATTGCGATCTGGTGGTCACCGACTTCGACCTTGACCGAAGTGCCACCGGCGCCGACTGCATCCGCTACCTGAGCGAACTGCATGGCCGACGGATACCGGCCATCGTCATCACCGGTCATGCGATCCAACATGTACAGCAATCGCTGAACGACCCACGGATTCCGGTTTTGTCCAAACCGGTGCGACCTGCCGAACTGCGCTCACTGTTGCTGAGTTTCAAGATGGATCTGCTGCAAACGGCAACTCCCGACAGGGCGTCCCTTGCCGGGCCATGAGTGCGATCGGCAACGTTGGGTTGCGCACATATCCAGGTTAAAGCTGTGCGCCGTACCGCGTTAGTACACCTGTACTATAGTTGATCGTTATATCGGTAGCCTAAGCTAAGCGTTAAACGACTTCAGCAAACATGAGACGTTGCAAGGCCTGTTCATCGAGGCTTTGCCGCACGTGTCTGTCTGTCTATAAAAGCTTTCAATAACGGGCTTACCTTCAGGGGCAATCGGCATGGGCAATTATTATTCACTGGCACGGCTAAAGGGTTTAGCGACTGCAATAACGATCATGGCAACGATGACCGCCTGCTCGACAGGGGGCGGTAATCCTCTTGGTGCGCTGGATTCGCTGACGGGCGATTCAAAGTATGCGCCCGAATTCATCAAGGCCAATATCATTGCCAATAAATCTACCAAGGCAAGTATCAGAGAAAAATTCGGCGCGCCTAACTCCGTACGCGATAACCTGGGTAATAATTCATCGACGTGGAGTTACGATCGCCGCGAATCCGGGCTAAACACAATAAAGAAAATGGCGATCAAGTACAGCAACCGTTATGGGTCCGGAACGGCCGCGTCAAGTGTTTTGCAGGGTGAGTCACGTGTGGGTGATGCCCAGGAAATACTGGACGACACAGGAACTGTCACAGGGTCCAACGCACCGGGACAGAAGACCGTAATCAATGAAATCGATATCGACTTCAAAGGTGATGTAGTGAGCAGCTTCAGGACCTACTGATAACACGGCAGCTCACCGCAACAACACACCGCACGCCGTCAAGCACTCTCGGTTGAATCACGCCATGACGGCTGAATCTTAAATAAAGCCGGTCATTACTCAAAATTACCGGCGATAAGCCGATCTATTTCTGCAGTGTAAACTCAGCCTTGTCAAAAGACAGCCAGCAGGAATCGTTGTCGGTCCACTTCGATTCGCTGGTGCCTAATACGCCTTTCATGAGAATCTTGTCGCCTTTCTTGAAGGCGCTTATCTTCTTCTTGTTGACCAACAGGTCATCGCGAGTCAAACCCTGGCCCGTGCATTTGGGATTGCGAGGGTCGCTGAATATGACAGCGATCTGATTTTGGCCGACAATTGTTCCTGTTTTGGTAATGCGCTGCACAACACCCGGAATAATCAGTGTTCGGGCGTCCCATTTTTCTTTCGCGGTGACCTCGTTGGTTTGCCAATCGCCCCAGATTTCTGTCAACGTTGTTTCCTTGGCATCGGTCAGCCCTCTGAAATCTCCGCTTAGCACATCACCTGTCTGGTCAATTACACCATTGGTCACCGACATGGCCTGATCAAGACCTGCACACCCCGACAAAGCCAGAATCAATGGAAACAAGGCTACACTTTTCATTCACACACTCCGCTGGCTGGTTACTTATGTGCTTTACCCCCTATGTTGAAATAATGGAGGGCAAAAAACTTCGCACAAAATCGTAGCCACTGCGCAAAACGACATCAATAGTACAGGTGCACTACAACGCGCTGCTCCAGCGGCTGGAAACATGAAACATCACACATAACAACTGACGGTCAGAAACGATAGGTCGCGCCAACGCCGAGTAAATTCGCATGGCTCTGATACGTCGCACTGTAGCTGCCTAACGCATTGGCGCGGCTGACATCGACACTTTCTTCCTGAAGAAAAGAGTAAGCCACATCAAGAGTCAGTTGCGGGGTGACCTCATAGCCAGCCCCAACGCTGAATACCTCGCGATCCCCTGTGGGTGTGCGTGGTGATCGATCAGTGTTGCTGGTCGGCGACTGATCGAACAGCACGCCTGCACGCAGTACCCACTGTTGATCCAACCGGTAGGCCGTGCCGATGGCATAAGCCCATGTGTCGTGCCAGTTCAGGCCTTCCTGAATAGACCCCGTCAGTGCTGATGCCAGGGAGCCTCCCTGCGCAGCGGAAACTGGCTGATTACGAAGGCTCAGGTCCTGCATGCTGCTCCAGCCGGTTCGGGTAGCACTGGCATAAAGCGTCCAGGCGTCACTCAGTTTCTGGGTAACGGAAAGATCGTATGACTCTGGCGTGGCCACTTTCAACGTACAGTCATAGCGATTGCTGGCGAGCAACTGCGGTGGCGTCCCGGCACCGGTCGAGACCTGCGTATGGCAGCCAAGTTTGTAATCGACTTTGGAATGGTAGGTCAGGCCCACACGCGTGGTGTCGGTCGCATTGAACAGCACGCCGATGTTGAAGCCTACCGCCGTGTCATCACCGCTGACTTTTACGCGCGTGTCGGCGATGGCGGGATTGAGCGTGATATCCGACTCCAGCGTCCCGGCAATTCGATTGAACGTGGGACCTGCGCCAATCGACAACCTGTCGTTGAAGGCGTAGCTGACCGTGGGCTGCACTGTCACCACCTTGAGGTCGCTCTTACTGGCAAACATGCGCCCCTGAAAGCCATTTTCATAGTCAGTCGACAAACCAAAAGGTGCATAGATACCCAGGCCAAACGCCCAGTGCTCATCGAGTTTCTGGGTGTAAAACCCGAATGGAACCGAGCTGAACGGCACCATGTCGCCGTCATTGCTGCCTCGTGAACGACCGGCTGCATGGCTGATGTCGGTCGATGCATCAACGAACGTGACACCTACCGTGATTTGCGTGCCCTCAAGACGCGCCATACCCGCCGGGTTGCCATAGACCGTGCTGGCGTCCTGCGCCATTGAAGCGCGTCCGGCCTGACCGACGCCCATGCCGCTGATGCTCTGCTCGGTGCGCGCAAAACCGCCAGCAAGAATTTGGGAGGATGCCAGCGCAGCCGTGAGGCCAAGTGTTCTCTTGAGCATAGTAATTCTTATCTGCAGGATTCAGTGTTTATACGTGACGGGAACAGCTTCGCGGGCAACTTGCTTGGGCCACTGTCATCTTTCACGAGCGATGTTTAGTGCGCGCACGAGATTAAGTTGCGCAGAAGAAAACTTCTATAGTACACATGAGCTATTGAAATATTGCATGCCCGGTGTATCGGCCAACTCGCACTGTAGTGATTGGCCACTAGTACATGCGTGCTATTTTAATAACAACTTCGCCTCTCGATACTCCCGTTGTTGGCACCCTGCCGAACGGAAACGCTTAAGCCCTCAGGGCTGGCAGCCACCCTTGTGGTCTTTATGGAGTATCTGGAGTCGCTATGAACCCCTTATTTAGAATATCCCCCCTTGCCTTTGCGATTACTCTTGCACTGCTCCCGGAGGCCCATGCAGTTGACTATGTGCTCACTAACGGTCAGGAAACCTTTAACAGCGACCGCGTAATCGATGGCGCGATCGACGTCAATTCAACTGACGGCAACACCTCCACCCTCACGATCAACAGCGGCGCAACGGTGACCAGCGAAGGCGGCCGTATCGTGGGTCAAGCCAGCCGTACTGGCGTCAACATGGCTCAGGCCAACGTTGTGGTTGAAGGGGCCGGTTCGCGCTGGGTGGTGCCTCGCACCTCGTTCGTGCTAGGTAACACCATCGTTGTCGGTGGTGTCGGTCAGGGCGACCTGACGGTTCGCAACGGGGGCCAGGTGTCGGTGCGGGATCTGGATCTGGGTGACGTCAGTGGCGCCCGTTCTAATGCATTTTCGAACGCGCAACTGCTGGTGAGTGGCCAGAACTCTCTGGTCGACGCGGTTAACATCGAGGCCGGTGGGGTTTTTGTCTATCGTTCAGGCATAACGGCCAATGACGGCGGCAAAATCAATAGCCAGCAGGTCGACATTGACTCGGTCGTCAGGCTTTCCGGTGCAGGAACGCGCTGGGACAACAGCGGCTCCTTCCTGAATAGAAATGACCTGACCCTTGAGAACGGCGCAGTACTGACAAGCAACTCTCTAAGACTGGGTTCGGCCGTCATCAACCGTAGCAATCAGGTCAATGTTACCGGACAGGGCACCCGCCTCGACGCGCAAACGTTGACGCTCGGCACCAGCATTGTCCGTACTTACCTGACGCTGGCCGACGGTGCCGAATTGAGCGCCACCAACGGTATGCTCATCAGCCTCGTGAACGACAGCAACACGGCGACGCGCGGTACGCTTGCCATCGGCGGCTCGGTCGCGGTGGACCCTGACCGTACCGATGTCGATTCCATGACTGCCGGCGCAGCTCAGGCGGCAGGCCGACTGAACCCGCAAACCGCCGTCAGCTTTGGCACCGGCAACGGTTCCCTGGCGTTCAACCATACCGACCCCGATCTGCAGTTCGCCAACACGCTGAACGGAACGGGTCGAGTGTATGCGTTCAGCGGAAACACTACGCTGAGCGGCGACACCTCGGGGTTAGCCGGTAGCGTCGTTGTACGCGGTGGCCGACTGGTGTTGTCGGGGAACGTCGACCAGGTCAATCAGCGCGGCAACACGGCCACCACCCAAAGCGTTTCGCAGTTTAACGTAGGTAACGGCACCCTGGTGGTCAACGGCATTGCGGGCCGCACACAGTTCGGGACTTACACCAACAGCGCCCAGGTGCTGGACGGCGGCGTGTTGGCCGGCGTCGGTCAAGTGGGCACCACCCAGGTTGCTGCCGGCGGTACGCTGTCGCCCGGCGAAAACGCCATCGGCGCACTGGCCATACAAGGCGACCTGGACATGGCCGCCGGCTCACGCTACGCCGCAGACATCGCCGGCGACGGCAGGGCAGACAAGATCAACGTGAGCGGCACAGCGACCCTGCGCGGTACGCAGGTCAACGTGACCGCGCTGGATCCCGCGCAAAGCTATCAGAGCGGCAGAACTTACACCCTGCTCTCCGCTCAGGGCGGCTTGGTCGACGGCGCCGCAGCAGGCACTGCCTATGCCCAGGCGCTGACCAACTCGGCGTTCCTGAATGTCGGGCTGCAACGCACCGCCAATGATCTGAATCTCACCATCGAGCAAAAAAGCGTAGAGCCGACTCCTACACCTACGCCAACTCCAACTCCAACTCCAACTCCAACTCCAGAGCCCACACCGACGCCAACCCCGACTCCAACACCAACACCAACACCAACACCAGAGCCTGTACCGACGCCAACCCCTACACCCACTCCAGAACCTGCGCCAACGCCTGCTCCCGAACCAGCCCCTACCCCGGGCATCTTTCAGACAGTCATGCTGACCCAGAACCAGTTCAATACCGCTGGCGCGCTAAGCGTACTGGCGCAAAGCGGCGAACCGCTGCGTCTCTACAACAACCTGCTGGTTCTGGACGCTGAAAGTGCTCGTGACGCTGCCGATCAACTGTCCGGCGACTATCACAGCAGCACCTCGACAGCCCTGATCGCCAACAGCCAGGTGGTCTCCGGCGTGCTGGGCACTCGCATGCGCAACCTTCTGGATACGGGCACGCTGCGCATGCCGGCCATGGCACTCAATCTGATGCCAAGCGCACCGACCACTCAAAACGGCGCCTGGGTGCAGCCATTCGGCAACTGGACCAAGGTAGACGGCAATAACGGCGCCGGCGGTCTGCAGCAAAGCACCGGCAGCCTGCTGTTCGGGGCGGACGGCAGCTTTACGCCTGACTGGCGTGGCGGCGTTTACGCCGGCTACAGCCGCTCGAAGTTCGATGCCGATAACCGCGATGCCGACGGCCACAGCGACAACTATCATCTGGGCCTCTACACCGGCGCTCAGATCGACGCTCTGCGTCTCAGCGCTGACGTCGGTTACACCTGGCACAAGCTGGAGAGTGAGCGGAATGTGGCGTTTGCCGGATTCAGTGACCACTTGACCGGCAAGCGCAACGCCCAGTCGCTACAGGCCAGTGGCGAAGCGGCCTATCGCATACCGATTGGCCGCGTGGCCCTGGAGCCTTTCGCCGGCCTGTCCTACGTGCGCTACGATGCCAAGGACATGCACGAAAAAGGCGGACCAGCCGCTCTGGACGTGTCCAGCGATAAACAGGACACCTTCTTCTCGACGTTGGGTCTGCGCGCGTCGTCGAACATCGATGTGGCCAACATCAACACTCAGGTTTACGGCTCGCTGGGATGGAGACGCGCCTACGGTGACCTGGACCCGCGCAACATTCAGTCCTTCGCCGGCGGCCCGAACTTCGAAGTACAAGGGGTCGCTCAAGCGCGCAACACGGCCCTCACTGAAGTGGGCGCGAAACTGCGCTTGAATCAGCGCACCGACCTGGACCTGTCCTACCAAGGGCAGTTCGGTACCGACACGCGCTTCCATTCGGTTAACGCGGGGGTCACGGTCCGCTTCTGACCGTAGTTGCAACGTCGGGCTGGATAATACTCGAGGTTGTAACGCTCACTTCAACAAGCACTGACCAAAAAGGCGTCCCGACGGACGCCTTTTTGCTGTGCTCAAACCTGCTCGTCGTCCTTGTCATCATCGTCATGCTTGAGTGCCGGCTTCAGGCCTGGCTGAGGCGCGTGCTCGGCATTGGGCGCGATTTCTTCGCCGTGGTTCTTTTTCTCTTGCTGAACTTTTTTGTCGTGGGCGACATTACGTGGGTCGGTCATGAGAATTCCTTGAGTGGGCAGAGGGTTCAAACACCCACCGACGCGATACGTTGGCTTTAGGCGTCGGGGCAAGATTTGGAGTCAGGCCGTGCGCAGGCGTTCAGTGCATTTCGCCCCTGTGCCCTGGTACTGCGAACGTTGCGGGCGCACATGCATGTCTTATAACGCTAGAACCAGGTTTCCATCTGGATTCCGAATTGCCATACGCCACCGGCGCTGAAGTCGCTTTTGCCGAAATTGCCGGTCGTGCTGTAGCGGTCCAGGTCCGAAGACCAGTTCATGAGGCTTGCGAACACGCGCAATTCGGGACGCGTGAGCAAGTCGCCCATGTCTGGCTTGAACGTCGGCGCAACCGTAAACTTCCAGAAGTTGCCATCGACTGCGTTGCGTTGCAGGTAGCCTTTGGGGTCCAGGTCCATGGTTTGCCAGCTCAGCTCGTAGGCCATCTCGAAGTTACTGTTGATCTCGTTGGCCAGGCGCATGTTCAGCGTGAGCCAGCGATAATCGTCGCCTTTGACGTATCGGTCTTTGCTCTGCTCGGCCAGCAGGCTGGGGCCGATGCGCCATCCCGGCGCAACAGGGGTTTCGCCATAAAGCGCCAGACGCACCGCGCGAGCGTCGTCGAGCAGTTCACCGTCCGAGCCGATGTCCTTGACCTGCGCCCCCAGACCTTGCCCATAGAGCAAAGCAGTCTTGAAGAAGCCTTCACGGCCGAAAAAGTCTTTCTGGTGATTGGCCAACATGGAGTGCAAGCCGGAATCTGCGGGCGTCGAACCGGCCTGATTGGTGCGAGTGCCAACGTCGTTTTTCTTCGCCCCAATGGCATTGAACATCCACTGCCACTGGCCACTGTCGAAGAATTGGTTGGAGGTCAGGATGTAGCTTTCTACATCAGCATCGACGCCGCCCTCACTGAAGTCTCCGTAGTTACGCCCGATCAGGGAATAGTTCGAGCGCCAGCCCTTGTTCATCTGAACATCGTAGATACCGCCGCCGGTCCCGGCCAGAAAGACCACATCCGAGTCCAGCCAGTGAATATCGAAATTATCCCTGTCGAATCGCTTGCCAGCCCACAGGGTAGCGTTCTCGAATACCGGGTTGCCTTTGAACGCGGCGATATGGTCGAGCTCGGTGAATACCTGCCGCACATTCAGGTTGCTCTCAGTGGCCGTCCAGTCGTTGTAGCTTTCCACTCCATCGGCGATGGAAACCGTGAATTTGGAACGCGTGCCGTTCTGCGCATAGATTTCTTTCGACAGGTCGAAGCGCATGTAGGTGTCGTCTTCGTTACCCAGTCGCCCGACCGCACCGCCGACTGAACCCGCCGGGGTCGTATAAGGCCCGCCGCGCCCCCCGCCCAGCCCGTCGTTGATCAACAAGCCGGAACGGGCATAGCCCTTGAAGCTGAAGCCGTCGGTGAGATGCCCGGCACCGCTTGGCTTCTCCATGCTCAATTGGCGGGCTTCGAGTTTTGCCACGCGCTCATCCAGGGCAGGCGCCGGGCTGGCCGCCACAGTGGGTGCCACAGCAGGCGCCGCAGGCTGCAAAGCAGGGTTGGCCAGTTTGATTTGCTGCAACTCCCTGGCGAGCGCCTGGGTTTGCTGTTCGGCTGCGGCTGCACGCCTTTCAGCAGCACTGGCACGGGCTTCAAATGCAGCCATCCGTTCTTCCAGAGTCGCTGCCTGAGAAACCGCCGTCGAGGTGCCGAGCACGCCTGCGATTACCCATCTTGATGCGTTCTGCATGTGGACTTCCTGTTTTGTTTTTATTGTTTTGGTGACGTTGGCCGAGCTTTTTTCCTTCAGCGCAGAATTGTGCGAATCGAAGAAAAAAGGGTGCCACATCGAAAATACGCTGTTACATTGACGATGTTAACGTTAACTTTTATAAAAACAAAAATAAAGAGGGCTCTATGAAACAGCTGAAATCTCTTCTTCCTGTGGCGCTGCTCACCCTGTCTGCGGGGTTCTCTGCGCTGTCCAACGCAGCAAATCTGACGATCTCGTGCGGGGCCGTCGGAGCAGAATTGCAACTGTGCAAAGAGGCTGTTGATAGCTGGTCGAAACAGACCGGCAACGACGTCCAGGTGGTCTCCACGCCTAACTCGGCAACCGAGCGCCTGTCGTTCTACCAGCAAATTCTCAGTGCCAAGTCCACCGACATCGACATCATTCAAATCGACATGGTGTGGCCCGGCATGCTCGCCAAACACCTGACGGATCTGCGCGAGCTACTTCCAGCGGATGCGACACAAGGCTATTTCCAGGCTCAGGTGGACAACGCCACCGTTGACGGCCGACTGGTAACGATGCCCTGGTTCACCGACTCGGGGCTGCTGTATTACCGTAAGGATTTGCTCGACAAGTACCAAAAGCCGGTTCCCCAGACCTGGGAGGACATGACGGCCACCGCCAGGCACGTGCAACAGGCCGAACGCGAGGCAGGAAACGCCAATATGTGGGGTTATGTCTTCCAGGGGCGCGCCTATGAGGGCCTGACGTGCAACGCCCTGGAATGGATCAGCAGTCAGCCGGAAGGCGGGGTGATCAACCCGAAAGGGGACATTGTGGTGAACAGTACCGCCTCGAAAGCCGCGCTGACCCTGGCGAAAAGCTGGGTCGGCGACATTTCTCCGCGCGGCGTACTCAACTACACCGAGGAAGAGGGGCGCGGCGTATTCCAGTCGGGAAATGCACTGTTCATGCGCAACTGGCCCTATGTCTGGGCGTTGGTGCAAAGCCCGGACAGCGCGGTAAAAGACAAGGTCGGCATCGCCCCCCTGCCCCGCGGCGGAGCCAACGGCACCCACGCCTCCACACTCGGAGGCTGGGGCCTGGCAGTTTCGCGGTACAGCGCCAACCCCGGGCTTGCAGCAGAGCTGGTGGCCTACCTGACCAGTGCCCGAGAGCAAAAACATCGTGCACTGGCAGGCGCTTACAACCCGGTGATCGAGTCGCTTTATAACGATCCCGAATTGCTCGCAACAATGCCTTACTACAACCAGTTGCACGGCATCCTCGCCAATGGAGTGATGCGCCCCGCCGCCATCACAGGCAGCGGCTACCCACGCGTATCCAACGCGTTCTTTGATCGGGTGCATAGCGTGCTGGCGGGCGATTTGCCGGTCGATCAGGCACTGCTTGAACTGGAAACCGAACTGACGCGCATCAAACGCCGCAACTGGTAAGCCACACGCAAGGAAATCATCATGCCTGCCTCTTCTATCGACTTCCCCCGTGACGACGTTCTCATTACCCGGGAAACGCCTGTACAACGTCGCAGGGTACGCGCCGCATGGCTGTTTCTGACGCCGATGCTGGTGTGCCTGACGCTGGTGGCGGCCTGGCCGCTACTGCGCACATTCTGGTTCAGCCTGACCAACGCCGACCTGTCGGACACAGAAAGCAGCTCGTTCGTCGGCCTGAGCAATTACCTGTTCTACGACGGTGCCATCTGGTCAGGCGTGCTGGTCGATCCGCAGTGGTGGAACGCGGTGCGCAACACCTTGCATTTCACGGTGGTGTCGGTAGGTCTGGAAATGGTCCTGGGGCTGTTGGTCGCGTTGCTGCTGAACGTCAAGTTCACCGGCCGCGCGCTGGTTCGTGCGCTGATTCTGATCCCTTGGGCGATTCCGACCATTGTCTCGGCGAAGATCTGGTCATGGATGCTCAATGACCAGTTCGGCATCATCAACCACCTGATGCTGAGCCTTGGCTTGATTGACGCGCCTTTGGCCTGGACGGCAGATGCGGACCTGTCGATGTGGGCCGTCATCATCGTCGACGTTTGGAAGACCGTGCCCTTCGTCACCCTGCTGATGCTGGCCGCCCTGCAGATGCTGCCGAGCGATTGCTACGAAGCCGCCAGGGTCGATGGCATTCATCCGTTGCGGGTGTTCTGGCGTGTCACCTTGCCGCTGCTGATGCCTGCCTTACTGGTTGCGGCGATCTTTCGCATCCTCGATTCACTGCGGGTATTCGACGTCATCTACGTCCTGACCTCCAACTCTTCGAGCACCATGAGCATGTCGGTCTATGCCCGCCAGCACCTGGTGGAGTTTCAGGACGTGGGCTATGGCAGCGCAGCCTCTACCTTGCTGTTTCTGGTCGTGGCCGTGATTGCCATGCTTTATCTGTACCTCGGACGTCGTCAACTGGAGGTGCGCTCATGAACCTGCGCCGACTGAAAAAAGCACTACTGCGCCTGGGCTTCTGGTGCCTTGTCGGGATCTTGCTGTGCTATGCAATCTTCCCGTTCTACTACGCCATCCTGACGTCGCTCAAGCCCTCCAGTGCCTTGTTTGAGGCGAGCTACTGGATCACCAAAGCCGACTTCTCCAACTACGCGGCGGTCCTCAGCCAGGCTTCATTCCTGCAGGCCATTGCGAACTCGCTGGTGGTTTCGCTGTGCGTGGTGATGCTCGCGCTGTTTCTCGGCCTGACGGCGTCCTATGCCTTGGGCAGGGTCAGGTTCCGTGGGCGCGGCACGGTCCTGATGATGGTGCTCGGCGTGTCCATGTTTCCACAGGTTGCGGTGCTGTCGGGTCTGTTTGAAGTGATCCGCGCGCTTGGGCTCTATAACACCTCGTGGGCGCTGATCCTCAGTTACACGATTTTCACCCTGCCCTTCACCGTCTGGGTGCTGACCACCTTCATGGGGCAATTGCCGCATGAACTGGAAGAGGCAGCCATCATGGACGGCGCCTCGCCCTGGGTCACTCTGACCCGCGTGCTGTTGCCGCTGCTGTGGCCCGCCCTGGTCACCACCGGTCTGCTGGCTTTTATTGCCGCGTGGAACGAATTCCTGTTTGCCCTGACCTTCACCCTGACAGACGCCCAACGCACGGTGCCGGTCGCCATCGCCCTGATTTCGGGTGGCAGCTCCCATGAATTGCCTTGGGGCCTGCTGATGGCGGCGTCGGTGCTGGTGACCGTCCCGCTGGTGATTCTGGTGCTGATTTTCCAGCGCCGCATCGTTTCCGGCCTCACTGCCGGCGCTTTAAAGGGTTGATGCACAACCATGACAAGGAACAGCATCATGATGAAATTGAAGCTAGCCAACATCGACAAGCAATTGGGCGGCATGCGCATTCTGCGCGACGTCAGCCTGGAGATCGCTGCAGGTGAGTTCGTTGTGTTCGTCGGCCCGTCTGGCTGCGGAAAGTCGACGCTGCTGCGCTTGATCGCCGGACTGGACTCGATCTGTAGTGGCGACCTGCTGATCGACGGACGACGGGTCAATGACCTGGAACCGCGCGAGCGTGGTGTCGGTATGGTCTTTCAGTCCTACGCGCTGTACCCGCACATGAGCGTCTACGACAACATCAGTTTTGGTCTCAAGCTGGCCAAGACAGAAAAAAGCAGCCTGCGCGAGCGCGTGCTGAAAACCGCACAGATTCTGCAACTGGACAAACTCCTGCAGCGCAAACCCAAGGAACTGTCCGGTGGGCAGCGTCAGCGGGTAGCAATGGGCAGAGCCATGGCGCGGGAACCGGACATTTTGCTGTTCGACGAACCGCTGTCCAACCTCGATGCGTCGTTGCGGGTGCAGATGCGCAACGAAATCGCGCGGCTGCATAAGCGGCTGGGCTCGACCATGATCTATGTCACGCACGATCAGGTAGAGGCGATGACCCTGGCGGACAAGATTGTCGTGCTCAACGGCGGTCAGGTCGAACAGGTTGGCTCACCACGCGAACTCTATGAGCGCCCCGCCAGCCGCTTCGTGGCCGGTTTTCTGGGCTCACCGAGAATGAATTTTCTGCCAGTGCGCTTGCAGGCACCAGGCCGCAACAGCCTGATCGATGTCCCGGCACTGGGCATGACGTCCCTGCCCTTTGACAGCTCGAACCTCGCCAACGGAGCGCAATTGACCCTGGGTGTTCGCCCGGAACACATCGCCCTGACGGCTGCGAACAACGGTGTTGGCGTCATGGTGAGCGGTGTCGAATACCTGGGCAGCGAGGTTTACGTGCACCTGGCTACCGGCGAGAGCGAACCCTTGATTTGTCGCTGCGATGCCAAGGCTGGTTGGCAGGCAGGCGACCAGGTCGCGCTGCAACTGGATGACAGCAACCTGCACGTGTTCGACGCCGATGGCCTGGCACTGAAGCGTCACGCAGACGCCGGTCAGCAGTTGACACCCGGCACCACGCCGCACCTCGTACAGGCAGGCACCCAATGAGTTTTTCCATGAGCAACCCGATGTCTGACGCCCTCGAGCGCGCGCACCATGCGCTTGAGGAGGGTCTGTCGCAGGTCATCCACGATTATCGACCCGGTTATCACCTGGCCCCGCCTGCGGGCTGGATGAACGACCCGAACGGCGTGGTGTACTTTCGCGGCGAATACCACGTGTTCTATCAGCATCACCCCTTTGACGCGAAATGGGGTCCGATGTACTGGGGCCACGCCAAAAGTGCTGATCTGGTCCATTGGCAGCACCTGCCTATTGCGTTGGCACCGGGCGATGACTTCGATCGGGACGGCTGTTTTTCCGGCAGCGCCGTGGTGTGTGGCGATACCCTGGCGCTGATCTACACCGGGCACACCTGGCTGGGAGAGGTGGGCGACGAGCGTTTTATCCGTCAGGTGCAGTGCCTGGCCACCAGTCTCGACGGCATCAACTTCGTCAAACACGGCGCCGTTATCGACAGCCCGCCGCAAGACACGATCATTCATTTCCGTGACCCGAAGGTCTGGCAGCAGGATGAGCACTGGTACCTGATTGCCGGCGCGCGCCTGGGTGACAAACCGCTGCTGCCGCTGTATCGGTCTGCGGACCTGCACGCGTGGGAATTCGTCAGCTATGTATCCAGTGGTAGCGAAGGCGATGGTTATATGTGGGAATGCCCTGACCTTTTTCGCCTGGATGGGCGCGATGTGCTGCTTTACTCCCCGCAAGGCATGCCGGCTCAGGGCTACGAGCGGCTGAACAAGTTCCACACCGGCTACCGAGTGGGCCAAATCGACAGTCAGTGGCAGTTCAGCGGCGGGCCTTTTATCGAACTGGATAACGGCCACGACTTCTATGCGGCGCAAACCCTCGTGGCTGCCGATGGCAGACGTCTGGTGTGGGCGTGGCTCGATATGTGGGAAAGCCCGACGCCCACGACCGCGCATCACTGGCGCGGAATGCTCGGCCTGCCACGCGAACTTGAAGTGCGCGACGAGCGCCTTTGCGTGCACCCCGCACGCGAACTGACGGGGTTACGCAATGCGTCATTGCCAGGCACCCCGTGGTGGAGCGAGCCGGGTACCCGGTGGGTGACCGAGGTGCGGGGCGACCTGCTCGAAATACATGTGCATCTGGACCTGCTCGACTGCCTGGAAGGCCATTTGGGCGTGGCACTGCGTTGCAGCGCAGATGGCAAGGAGCAGACGCTGCTTTATTACGATGCCTCGCTAAAACGCTTGATCCTGGACCGCGACCCGTCGGGCACCCACGTCAGCGGTCAACGCAGCGTGGCAATAGACTCCAAGCAGGGCCAACTGGAACTGCGCGTGTTCCTTGATCGATCATCGATCGAAGTATTCGACAAAAACGGCAGCTTCTCCCTTAGCAGCCGACTTTATCCACAGGCCGACAGCCTGGGGGTGAAACTGATTGCCAACGGGACAGGAGGCCGGGTCTGCATTGCCAACGCATGGACACTCGCCTAGGGCTACCGGTAGGCCGCATCATTGACGTCGCGAAAAAAATCAGGCCTCTGTAGCATGACAATCATCAGTCAACCTGACAGGCCCCGCCTCGCATGACCTCAGTTAAAGACGTTGCACGATTGGCCGGTGTGTCCCTGATGACGGTGTCTCGAGCGCTCAATAATCCGGAAAAACTGAGCCCCGAGACGTATCAGCGCGTCCGTAGCGCGATTGACGAGCTGCAATTCGTACCCAGCCTGTCGGCGCGCAGGATTCGCGGTGACAACTTGCAGACACGAACCATCGGAGTGTTTGCCCTGGACACCGCGACGACACCGTTTGCGGTCGAGCTGCTGCTGTCAATCGAGCAGACCGCGCAGCAAGCAGGCTGGAACGTGTTTATCCTCAACCTGCTGAGCAACCCGCCCACCGACCAGAATATCGACCTGATGCTGTCGCACCGACCCGACGGGTTGATCTTCAGCGCCATGGGGTTGCGTGAAGTGAGTATTCCCCAGCGCCTGAAGAGCAAACCGCTGGTGCTTGCCAATTGCGTAGCCGATGACAGCAGCCTTGTCAGTTATGTGCCGGATGACGAAACAGGTCAGTACCGCGCCTTGCACCACGCGTTCAGCCAGGGTTATCGGCGCCCGCTGTTTATCAACCTGCCAAAACAGAGCCTGGCCTGGGAAATCCGGCAAGCGGGTATGCAGCGTGCCTGCCTGGCATTCGGCTTGGCTGCAGACGAACACATGCAGTACAACCTGTCCGAACATGACGCCTATTGGGAAACCGCCGCCATCCTCGAACGGCACATGATCGATGGCCGTCCGCAGTTCGACATTCTGGTCTGCGGCAATGACCGCATTGCCTTCTGCGCCTACCAGTTGTTGCTGGGTCGAGGCCTGAAAATCCCCGCAGATGTCGCCGTACTGGGTTATGACAACATGATCGGCATCGCCGAACTGTTCATCCCTGCGCTGACCACAGTGCAGTTGCCGTATTACGAAATCGGGCGCAATGCCGCCCGGCACTTGATAGAAGGCCTCGACGTATCGGGAACTCAGCCAGTGGATTGCCCGCTGGTGGTCAGGGAATCGTTATGAACGAGGTGCATGACAAGAAAGCGACCATCAGGTCGCTTTCTGTGTTTTGCCAGGGAGAAGCGCAATAACCTCTACACGTTATCGAGTTCGCCCCACGCCCTGTCACGCACGGCGTCGCTGAAGCTGCGCTCACCTTCGAGGGCAGCGCGGCTCGCCTGATCCAGGCGTTTGGCGGTAGCCTCCATCGCCTGCCGCTCGCCGAGCAAATCGGCGCGCAACCGCTGCAGCACTGAGGTGGTCAATTGAAGTTCCATTTCCAGCTCTTCGCTATCCAGACCGCCCTCCTGAACACCGCTTTCACGCTGCCTTAGCAGCGCGTCCCGGCGAGCGACCAGATCATTCACTTGCGATGAGACCCTGTTAAGTTCAAGCCCTGTGGCCGTGCCCGCTTCCACCCCTCTGCCAGCCAGTGTTTCCAAGGCATGCCCGAGCGAACGCCGACGTTTTTCAACAGAGAGCAGCTGAGCCAGCGCCGGGTCTTGCTCTTGAGTGGCCTGCTTGCCAGGTATCGTGTACACCTTTTCGCTGGCCTGATGCATGGCACTTATAGCGTCATCCAGCGCCTGATGATGTCGCTGGAGCGACGCAAATGTACCCCGCACACGTCCTCCACCGGCGTCGCGGTCATCAATTTCAGGCAATGGCAATTCGGGAATGCGCAAAAGCAGCCTGTCTAGATGCGCGGACGCGATCCCGTAAGCCTGCTGGAACGAACTGATAGCATTCGCCTCACGCTCATGCGCGGTATTCATGCGCTGGACTTTAACCTCAAGTTGTCGCGCGATGTCACTCGTTGTCAGCGCAGCAGCATCCACTGCGCTGCGCAACGGCGACTCTTTGCGCGGCGAAGGGGGGCCATACGCAACCTCCCCGGCCTGGGTTCTCTGCCCCAGGGCCTGAATACCGGATTGCTGTAATGCCCGTAACGGCGACTGCAATGCCCTGTTTCCGGCCTCCAGCAACTCAACCCCTTGCAGACCGTCATACAGACCGTATCGGAACTGGATTTCCGCCTCGAACAACTGATGCGATGTCGCGCCTGTGGCCGACACATTCAGCAGCGGCAGCCCTATTCTTGAGGTCACGGGGTTTTCATCGGTGTTATGTACGGCGATCGCCGCCAGCCGATAAAGGTCAGGCGTGGTTTTGATCTTGTCCAAAACGCCGCGCCAATTCAATTCACTTCCCGAGGGTCCCTGCAAACCGAGCGCACGTGCCGATGCCTGCTGCTCGCGCGCCAGTAGCGCGTCATTGATGGCGAACCTCGCCTGAGGGCGCATCTCAAAAACGTAGCGCACCTGATTGACCTTGGGCAACGACTGGAAACTCAGCATGACCTGATCGAGACCCGGCACCTTGCGACGCAGCTCCGCCAGATCGTTCAGCTTGCTGCCAAGCCCCAGATGACCGATGGCGTGAAAGACCACCGTTTCCAGCGATTCACGACCGAACAGGTTGAATTCCACACGCGCGCCGGGAATGGCTCGGGCGTGATTCTGGACGGCGCTTTGTTCCTGCTGACGCAACTGATGCAGCATCTCCACGATCGAGGCGCGCTCAATTTCGGAGCTCGCTCGCCATACGCTGTTGCCGGCGTTCGACATTTCTCTCGCGGCATCGAAACGCTGACGGTGCAATGCCTTTCCGTCCATTGCACCGACGGCTTCCACGCTACGCGCCTTCGCACCTTGTATGCGGTCAATCACCTGTTTGATGGTCGCGATACGCTCACCGGGCCTGGTGGGGTAATCGAGCGCGCCCAACTCTGCGATATTGTCAGGAAAAGCTTTGGCAAGGCGCTGGCGCATCTGGCTCCATTCCCCGGCCGTAACAGGCTTGGCAACTTCAGTATCGAAGGTGCGTTTATAGCTGGCCGTCGACAAAAAGGGGCCGCGGCGCTTGTCGTCAACCACAGCATCGGTCGGCAACTGCACATCGCTTGACGCGACGCGGATGCCGGCGAGTTGCAGATTGCCGTTTCCAGTGGACGCATTTATCAACTTTTGGGGGTTATCGCCCAGCGCGGAAGACAGCGCGCCTCCCAGATTCAGGCCGCTATTGAATTCAAGATTGAAATCCGTGCGGCCCTGAAATTCCAGACCGATAATATCGGCCCAGGCGTGATCCAGGTGCAACTCCATTTGCCCCCAGTGCGCGCCAGCCTGAGCCGTCCCGCCTACCGACAACGACCCTGACGCGGTGCTGCGCCGATTGTCTGGGCCAGAGACGGCCGCATCTGCCGTCGGCTTCTGTGGCCCATATTTCTGGCTCAGGCTGAATGGCGATACGCTGACGTTCGCCCCCACAGAGGCATTCACATTGGTTTCAAAAAGATCAAGACCAATCGAACCACCGTTCACACCGGTGCGCAGGATTTGGGTGGTATCGGGATGGTTGACATCGAATAACAGCCGCACGAAATCGGAGATCGTCGACGGTGCGATGATCACGGCGGCGCCCTGACCATGCTGGTACGCGCCGGAAATACCCAGGTTGGCAGAGCCTCCCCACGTCGAGTTCATCGAACGACCCGGTCGCGAATCAATAACACGGCCGCCAGTGCCGGGGCCTGGCTTGAAATCGATTCCGATCCCTGACGTCGCAGATACAGAGGCTTTGGCGTGGCGCACAAAAAACGCGACCAACCCGGCATCGCCGTCCTTGCCATCGCCGATGCGCTCTACGCCGAGCACTTGAAGCGCCTCGCCAGTCACGCCGACGCTGAACGCATTGAGATGTTTCCAGTCAGCCGATCCCAACGAACCGCGCAGTTCCAGACCACGCGACTGCGTCGAAAAGAAGGTGCTCCGGTTGAACAGATCCAGGAGTAAGTCGGACATGCGCGCCGCCATTTCGTCCGGCGCGGCATCGGGTGGCAAGCCAAGATTTTTGAGCAACTGGGTGCGGCGTGCCGAGCCCGGTAACGATATCTGTTCGCGAAACGTCGTCACCACATCATCGAAGGCCGCTAATTGACCCCACGAAGACAGACCGAGTTTGCACAATGCAGCAAGCCTGGCATCTTGCTGAAGTCGCTCCGCCATTTCCAGCGCCTGCGCGTCGGTACTGCTCAACAGCGCATCATAGTCCACCAGACCTGCAATCAATCCTGCTGTTCTCAAGCCGTATGGCGCCTGGCTGTGGGCGCTGTCAACGCTTCCATCATCTGCCGGCAAGCGTACGCCAGCGCGCATCATTTTTTCGCTGACCTCGCACAAAACGCTCAACAACTCAGCTTCACGTTCGCTCATACGATCCGCATGCAGCGCCGCGCCGCCAGCCAACGCGTTGATACTTAGGTTCAAGTCCGGAAAAATATCTTCCGATCTGGATAATCCGGCGGAAGACAGAGCCTTATCCACTCGCGAATGCTGCCGTCGCCATAGCTCGGCCAGCCGGAACGTTGGTGTCGATGTCGTCGAAACAAGACCGTGCGCACTGTCGCTGTCGCCCATATCGCCCATGATCACGCCTTCATGAAAGCCGATCTTGCGCAAGTCGCGTAACAGCGCTTCCAGCTTCCCCTCTCGCAGCGTCAACAAGCGTTGCGTTTGCTGATGTGACAGCCCGAATCTTTCTCCGTCCGACGGCCCTACGGCTGAAGCGACGCGCACTTGCGCGAGTGTCGGCAGATGCTCAAACAGTATTTTTCCTGATGTATAAGCCTGTTTCGCCTCATTATGGAAACTGGCCAGGCGCCTCTCCTGAGGCGTTGGCGGCAGTACAACACCCAAGGTATGCGCCATTGACCGCATCGTGCTGTTCGCCGCTGCGCCCACTACATCTCTCGCCAACGCGCCTACCTGAGCGCGGGTCGTATCAACCACTGCCTGTAGGCTCGACGCCATCGTCAACGGGTTGTTGGCTGTTGTCCCCGCCAGCGTCGTAACCACCGATGCGTCATGATGCGGTGTGCTGATACGACTGGCTTGCTGCTGATTGGCGAGGGCGTTGCTACCCGCCAGGAAATTCGCTGACGGCGCCTCATCCCCCTCTGGTTCAGGTTTTACGCGGGCAGGTAAGCGCTGATTATCGTGCGACGTCATTGATGGCAGCAACGTATGCCAGTTTTCTCCCAGCTGCACTTGTATTTGCCCCGTGCGAGTAGCGCGAAGACTTGAAGGGTGAACAATACCCGGCAGAATTATCGGCACCGGCTCCCAATCATCTTTCGCACTCAACCGTTTCAACTGGGGGCGCTGGCTATGGGGATGATGCAGCACCAGCAACTGATCGTTGAGCCCTACGGCGATGGCGATGGGGCGCTGCAACGTGGGAAGTCGGCGGGCTGGGGTGTCCGCATCGGCAGCCATTAATCGCCCCGAATCCGTCAGCGCGACGACCCGGCGATTACCGTGAACCGCCAGCGCCTGTACAGGCTCGTCAAACTGCGCGATCGGGCTGGTGCGTAACGCTACCGTATCCGGTATCACCGCCAAAGGCCCGCCCGCAGGGTGACGCGGAAGCTCGGCATCGCTCGGCAACCAGGATGTACGCCCCTCCAGTTTCAACTCGACCACCTGCCGGGCATCCCCCACTAAAGCGAAAACCGGTTTCCTGTCGATAAATCCCAGCGGGCTGGAATAAAGAGCATTCACACCCGTCAGCGGTTCGCCGCCCGACTGCTTTAGCCGTTCCCATGACTGATCGGGAGCCGCTTTATAATGCAGCACACCATCGATATGCCCCAGTTGAGCATGACCATCAAGCTGAACGTGCGACTGCACCGCGGCCTCCGACGGAACATGCAGCCCTTCGGTATAGAGCAGCAGCAACGGGCGATCCAGCAGGTACGCAGGACGAAACAGCGCCTCGCCCGGTGCTCGCTGCAAGCTCATGCGACGCCCGTTCTGATCCTGCAGCATCAGGTGAACAGTGTCGTCTCGGGACAATCCCATGGCGGTCACGGCCCAACCTTTACCCTGCGCAAAGTCAGCAGGTAATTTCAGCCGGTGGGCTTCAACAGCGCCTGTGCCTTTCAGATCAGCGTGATAAATACGTCCCTTGTCATCAAGGATCAGTGCAGCGGTGCCACCCGGTAACGGCAGCAAATCAACGGGGCGCGCCGGACTCTGCTCGCGCCCCGGCGCGCCAGCTTTTGGCCGCCAAAGCTCGATTGGACGGGAAATGCCATTCGAATGAAGCGCGCCTTCATGCAGCCCGTGCACCTCGCCACCGGCGCCAATGCGTACCGCCGCACCTTCAGGAAGGTTTTCGGTGGTCACGGACTCGGCGGCAGTTTCGGTCAAGCGCCACAGTTGGCTGCCGTTATGCAGATAGACTCCACCATCGGCCTGCAAACCGGCCATTCGCAGGGGCTCTCGGGGATTGATGCCTGGCAGCGTCAACGGCGCCCAGCGCTCTTCCATATTGGCGGTATGCACCACACCGCCCCGCTCCAGATAGGCTCGATCATGGGAAGACTGCCAGATTCCGGTTAGCAACCCTATTGGCGGTTCGGCAAGCCGGGCAGCCACAGCATCAGCAGTTATGTCCCCGCTGATGCCATGTTCCATCTCGGGGTGGACCGTCAAAACGGCCATCAACATCCCCGGCACAGAGGTGAAAAACGCCTCATTGCGCGGGGCCAGCGGCTCATGATTCACGGGGGTGTAACGCACCAGCTTGCCATCGTTATCAAGACTGGTTTCGCTTTGAACCGAGGGGCGCTTTGCCAGCCAGGCATTAATGACACTCTCGCCATCGGCATGACTTCTGACACGAACATGCATTCCACGTTGCGACGGCACCGCTTGCAGTCCGAGCACCTGACTGTTCAAACTGGCATGCGGCCGATTTCGCATGCCGCCCTTGCGGGACGACTCGCTTAGATCAACCAGAGGCACAGGCTCCGGTAACTGAGGGGGACTGTTCGCGGGGGAAACACTGTCCGCATGATGAGAGAGTGGGTTGGCAGTAAATCCGGAAGAGGTAACCTTGACCATCGTTATTATTAAACTCCTGTATATAAATTTACATCCCGTTTATTACCCACGAAGCACCAACGGCATCATGCCGAAGAGGACGCGGTCTACATCTCCATTAGAAGCTGATGACCTGAAACACGATGAGCGCTGCCGGTCGGCACTTTCTCCGATGTGGTAATAAACGACAGCAAATTGAGTGGCCAGGCAACCGGATCGGTTCCGAAAATGTCATAAAATCGTCATAAACGAGGCTGTAACCAACGCACGAGAACAGGTAGGCACGCGACACCGAAGTCATATGGCCAGCAGACAGTTGACGGATGAACCATTGGAGGTGCGATGAGTTACGACAAGGACAACGTTCTATTTTTGGCGTTACAAAACGACGAACTGGACAGATTTCTGGTCGGCGAGCCTTTTTATTTCCTCGAAACCAAAGACGATAACGATGAGCCACAGAATGTTCCTGTCGCTCTCAGACTGCTTTTTCTGCCTTACTGGCGCGAGGTTAGGGACCCCTCTTTCCCTGCGCAATTCACGCAAGCCTTACTAAAGCTGCTGAGAAGTTATCCAGATCAGAATCGAGCCATTTACATGGCCCAGTGGTGGGTTTTTTGTTACAGGTATAGCCTGACCCAAAAAGCCAAGGACCCAGAAGGGATTTACGCCGGGTTGTTTGATGTAGACATGGGGTCTGTGTCAGCAGAACTTAAATCACGCCTTGAAGCCAACAAGGAATCACTTATGGCCGACACCCGCTGGGCAGGTGTGGAATGGAACAGCGATAACGGCTTGTGGGGGCCCTTGCTGCGCTCGGCATTGCGTCTGCGTGACAAGTTCGGCGGTCCAGATTACGTACCAGAAAACCGCTGACGGTCAAGCGAGGCACAGGAACTCCTAATGCATGGGAGGAAAATTCCGCTCAGGTACGTCAAGCCCTGCCGTCAAACGCTGGGTCTGGGCATAAAGCGGCACCCATTTTCGCGTCTGCCAGATCGAAGGAGCGTATTTTCAGCAGTCACATCCTCATGTAGGTGAAAAAACCACCACGATCAGCGCTAACTGTCGCGAAACGCCCCTGTGTGCAACGATTGGTTGGGTTTGTGAACCGACCTCTCCGTGTTACAGACGTAACTCATCCATATCAAGAGAGTTTTTCGAACCCTTCACAGGTTTGGCAAAGCAAACAGCATGGTCAGGGGCTCTACTGTGTCATTCGATCAATTTGCAAACGCTATTCAAAGTCCGTAGGCGGATACTAATGCTTTAGGAATTTTACTTGAAAATATTTATATCAATGCGCTCAGTCGCCAAGGCTCGTTGCACGGCAGGTCGTTCGATTATCGACTGAACGAGTTGAGTCCAATTGGGAAAGTGGGTGCCCATATCTATATCAATCCACTTTCCCCACATCCAAAAAACAAGAAGGACGGGATGGACAATACTGTAATTACTTAGTAAGGGACTATCACTCTGCGCAGCGATGTGCTGCTCGATAAACGTGTAGTTATCCATAACGTTGCTGCGGCCTTTTTTAACAATGGCAGGAAACAGACTTTCATCGTCGACAAACCGCTGTGGCCGCCAGACCTGCCCATAAGAAAGGCTGTGCACTGTCCCTGAGAGCCAGTTCAGCCACTCGAGGCATCGCCCTAATTCGCCAGGAGTGTCGGGGATAAAGCGTACAGGTGTCGATTGGTTAGCCAGATAAAGCAAGATGGCAGGTAACTCTGTCAAAACGCCGGCTACGTCACCTATGGGGCTCTCAAGACAAAGTAGAGCTGGGACCCGGCCTTTCGGGTTAATGCTCAGGTATTCCGGAGTTTGGGTGCCGATGCCTTTCAATGCTGAGCGAAATTCCAGTTTGAACGGTTGCCCCAGTTCCTCAAGAAGAATATGTGCTGCAAGTGAGCAAGCACCGGGTGAGTAGTAGAGAAGGTACATGCGGGCCTCGTGGTTCAGCAGTTATTTCGATTGAACATGGCTATTGCGATCGAGTCTAGCACTTTTCATGTGGCGCGTGTAGGGCGTAAGCCAAGGCTGCCAGCAGAGGTGTCGTACTTGAAAGGACCGAGCCTGGTTTGGCTGAAGCCCGAAAGCATTGTGTGGTTCGTGCCTGTACACGAATCTACTTTTTGTCGCACCTGTAGTTTTCTACAGTGTACAGAAAAAATAAATAACACTTAAATGGCTGCGCTCTCTGGCAATCAGGGAAACAGGTGATTGTCGGAGACAGCATGATTCGAAACTTAAAGATGAAGGAACGTCCAGATGCCATACGTAGTTGGGAAAGAGTGTCTTTCATGTAAATCCACCATCTGCGTAGATGTCTGTCCCGTTGACGCATTTCGCGATGCCGACTACCAACTGGTTATTTGTCCGGATACCTGCATCGAATGCGGTGTATGTGAGCCTGAGTGTCCTGTCGACGCAATTATCAATCCCGAAGAATACCCTGGTGAAAACCACGATGTGATAGTTCTGAATTCAGAACTATCCAAAACTTCGCCCGTGATTTTTAAATCAGTCACTGCACAGTAACTACGATCAATAAACTTATAAGGATGTTCGCAATGGATATGGAAGGGTTAGATCTGCTCGAATGGTTTGTTGCGATGGAGCGCAACCCCGATGAATGGAACTCCGTGAATGAAAATTTCGCGATTCGGAAAAATATTAATCAATCTGCTCAACTGTTGGCGCATGAGGCCTATGTCAACAACAATCAAACAGCCCTGGCGGCGCTGCATGAGTGCCTGGCTATCATTTACCGGAATGAGTTCGAGTGTGCGCGCATTGAACAGGTCAATACTGATCGACGGCCAATTGTCAGTGACGTTCAATCGGTACTTGAAAGCGCAATGCTTCAGTTTGAAATGAAAGGCCTGTCGGATGCAGATATCAGTGACTTTCCGGTAAACGGTAAAGAGTATGTAAAATGGTTGAAAAAACTGGTGTCGAAAAGCCCCTCCAGCGTGCATCCTTTTTATACCCAATTTTTAAGTGAGGATGCGTCCGCAGCGGATATTAAGTATTACTTGATTCAAGAAACCAATCTCGATCCGAAATTTGACGACATTCTGGCATTTATGCAGATTGGATTGCCGGTTGGCCAAAAGCTTGAACTGGCCAAGAATTACTTTGACGAAATGGGCAATGGAG
The DNA here is from genome assembly GCF_030209255.1 of Pseudomonas sp. CFBP2511. Taxonomy (NCBI): domain Bacteria; kingdom Pseudomonadati; phylum Pseudomonadota; class Gammaproteobacteria; order Pseudomonadales; family Pseudomonadaceae; genus Pseudomonas; species Pseudomonas sp. CFBP2511. The sequence continues at coordinate 189,491 of NZ_JARVSI010000022.1, forward strand.
TCGAGGCTGAAGTACATTCCAGAATGTTTGCGGAGACGTTGAAGGCCGCAGGCGTCGAAGACTCTGATTTCTCCAGCGCAATGCTGCTTCAATCGATCGTTTCCGGGAACGTCAGTTCTTGCCTCGCGCTGTCTCGCCGTCATTATTTTAAGGCGGTAGGGTATTTCGGTGTCACTGAATACTTGGCGCCACGGCGCTTCAAACACGTGATCAAGGCATGGGAGAGAAATAATTTGCCTTCCCACGGTATTCAATATCACAAGCTTCATGTCTATATCGACACGGAACACGCCAATGGCTGGTTTAACAACGTCGTTGCTCCGTTGGTAGATCAAGATCCTCGTATCGGACGTGAAATTGCGGCGGGTGCACTTATTCGGATTAACTCTTCGGCACGTTATCTGGACGAATTGAGTACCCGTCTCGGAAACACCGCAAAGACATTGGCTTAAGGAGTAAGCAGTCTATGCCTATCAACAATGATGGTTTCAGTATCATTGAACTCGGTGCAATACCAACTGATGTAGTCGATAGTTTTTCACGGTTGGCATTGGATCAATACATGGGTGGTGGTAATCGCTACAGAAGGTTCTCCCAGTACAAGATGTCTTTCAACGAAACGGGCTGGGACTTTGAACTTCTAGCGCACCGCCCGTACATGACATTTTCTAAATATAACCCTGTGGCTGGGGGAATAAAAAGGTTCTATGAGCCTATCGAGGTGGATTTCACGCCATTCATTGAGCGAGGCGCAATCGAAATTGCTCTGGATAAAGCACAGGACTGGCAGATCAATGTCCATCAATACCGGGTGATTGTTAATCCGCAGTTGGAGGGCGTTACCGTTCCAGAAGGGCGACATCGAGACGGACATTCATTTGTCATGATTGGCGTGGTGGCCCGAAAAAATATTTACGGTGCTGAGATGAGCCTGTATCGCAATGCAGACGATACGGAACCTTTCTACAACGACATTCTTCTCGAAGGCCAGGCGGTGCTTCTTGATGATCAAAATATGTTCCATGACGTGACTGAGATTATTCCGGTCAATGAAGAGGGATATCGCGATATTTTCGTCGTCGCATTTTCGCCCTGGGCTGATCGCTGGCACGGCGATGAGTTTGAAAAGAAAGTCATTGAATCCGTACAGGCCTAATTTACTGGAGATAACGATGCAACAGCCAAATGATTTTTCCCGAGATGTTTTGTTTAGTCGCATGATCGGGCTGGTGTCGCAGCAAGAACTCGATATTCTCGCTGGAAAACGAATCGCGGTGCCTGGATGTGGGGGGACCGGGTACACCTATGCCGAATGTCTGGTACGTATGGGGGTTGGCGGTGTAAACATTGCTGATGCGGATACGTTTGGTCCTGAGAACATGAACAGGCAGTTCGGTTGCTCAACGAACACTATCGGGAGGAAGAAGTCGGAAGTATTGTCCGAGCGATTGCTGTCCATTAACCCGCAGGTATCGGTCAAGGCCATCGATTATCTGGATGAGTTCAATGTCAGTGATTACCTCACCGATGTTGACGTTGTATGCGATACGCTGGATTTTTTTGTAATCAAGCCACGGCTCCTGCTTTATAAGGAAGCCCGCCGCAGAAATATCCCAGTCGTGCTGTGCTGCCCGGTCGCCTACGGGGTGACGGTGCATGTTTTTCTGCCGAATAGCCCGACCTTCGAAGAGTTCTTTGATATTTCAGACCAGGATACCGAACTCGAAAGCCTCAAGAAGTTTGGAGGAAAGCTGGCACCTTCAAAGTTATACAAGCAGTATATCGACTCGCCGAAGCTTGACTTTGAGAAGCAAAAGGTATCGTCGTTAAGTGCGACATGTTTGATGGCGACTTCGTTTGGCTCAATGATTGCTCACATGTTGCTCTTGGGGCAGACCTCAAATGTCAAATCGATTCCGCATAGCTATGAGTTCGATCTCAGAGCGTTGATATTTACTGAAAACAAGAAAAACTGATTCCAGGACGGAAAGGGGAATGTGAGTGAGCCAGCCTTACAGTATGCAGGAATGGGTTTTTAGAGAAGCTCATGGCAAATACGACATTGATCTGGGAGACAGTAATGCTCCGTGTATCAAAGCAGGGATATTCAGTGCAGACCTGGAAGGTTTGGTATTGGACTATGGAACTGATCGGGGAAGCAGTGCTTTGGCTACGCTTGTTGCGAAGCTCTATGGCATCGAACACTGTAACGTTGGCATCGCTCACGGTGCGCAGGAAGCGCTTTATCTTCTATATCGTACCTTGTTGAACGTGGGTGATCATGTCATTACATTTTCGCCGGGGTGGCAACAATCGTGGAAAGTTCCAGAGAACATTGGTTGTTCGATAAGCGTTCTTGAGTATGACGCAAATTTCAAAGTGTCAGCCGAGTCAGTGGTAGGGGCGTTGAGGGCGAATACCAAAGCCATCATTTTGAATAACCCTTGCAATCCGACTGGTAAAGCGATCGATCGAGATCAGTTAAGGAGGATCGTCGAAGTAGCGCGAGAGAGGAATATATTCATCATTTCGGATGAAGAATACCTCACGGACATGAAGGCATCCGTGCTCCATTTCGATTTCGAAAACGTGATCGCGGTGTCCGGTGTATCGAAAATCTTCGGCGTACCAGGAATTCGGGTGGGGTGGATGTGTGGGCCGAAGGATGTTGTTGCGAAAGCAATGGATTACAAGCACTTCACGACCATTTCAAATTCGGTGATTTGCGAAAAAATAGCAGAGCGTATTCTGCTGAATTATGACGCTCTGCTGAAAGATTACTTGCAATTGTGCCAAAACGGTTATGAGGTGTTTCAGCAATGGTCGCGAGATTGTTTTCCTATGCTTGAGATTGTCGCGCCAGAGGGAACTCCTTTTTGTTGGGTTCACCTGACTCCCTCGGAGAGTTCGTTGGATTTCTGTCGAAGAGTTCTCCACCACACAAGGGTGTTGACGATGCCCGCCGAAGTGTTTGGCCAGCGGTATGGGATGCGTATTACTTTTGCGAGACCCGTGGATGAACTGCGTGAAGGGCTTGGCAGGATAAGGTCCGAGTTTAAATATCCCGTGTCGATGTATTGATTGCTCCGAGGATAGAGTTTTGAAAAAAATATTTATTGATGGTGAGTTTGGTACGACGGGAATACAGATTCGGGAGCATTTGAAAGCACATCCTGAAGTCACGTTGATCAGCATAGACGAGCACGCCAAGAAGAACCTTGATGAGAAGAAACGTCTGATCGCAGATGCGGACGTCACTATATTGTGTCTGCCGGATCTGGCAGCGAAAGAAGTGGTCTCTGCCGTGAAGTCAATAGATTGCAGGTTAATTGATGCGAGTTCAGCTCACCGGACGGCCGAGCAATGGGTTTATGGACTCGCTGAGTTATCCTTCGGTCAACGCGAAAAAATCAGACATGCGCGCCAGGTCACAAATCCCGGTTGTTTTGCCACAGGCGCCATATTGTTACTGAGGCCATTAATACTAAATGGCAAAGTAATGACTCACTCAAAGTTGTCAATTAACGCGATCTCCGGTTATTCAGGTGGCGGCGCGGGAATGATTAAGGAGTATGAAAGTAAGTCGCCGCCTTTTGCCCACCATGTGTATGGCTTGAATTTTAATCATAAACATTTGCCGGAAATGACACTGTACAGTGGTCTTGAGATTGAACCGATTTTTACCCCGGCAGTCGGTAATTTCTATCGTGGCATGCTGGTTCACATTCCGCTGTTCTTGGCTCCGGGAGTAACCCCTGAACAGATACGTGAATGCCTTGAGCAATATTATGAAAATGAACAGTTTGTCAATGTCGCTTCCAGGGAAGACTGCATTGCGGTTAGTGAAACGAAGCTGGATGCTCAAGTAATTTCAGGCTCCAATAAAGTTGATTTATATGTGTGTGAAGACACCTCGGAAAGTGATGGTTCGCGAGCAGTTTTGATTGCCAGACTTGATAATTTGGGTAAGGGCGCTTCAACCGCCGCTGTACAAAATATGAATATCATGCTGGGTTTTCCGGAACGCCTGGGGTTGATTGAGTCGGCAGGAGCAGTATAAAAATGGATTTTGTAAAATACACCGCTCAGGGCAATGATTATATCGTTCTTGATCCCAATAAGATGGCGATGGATTTCGATGTTGAATTGGTTCGTAAAATCTGCGATCGGCGCACTGGCATTGGTGCGGATGGCGTTTTGTATGGCCCTCATTTGAATAATGGAAAGTTGGGTCTGGAAGTCTATAATTCGGACGGCTCGGCCTGTGGGAAAAGTGGGAACGGCCTACGGGTGTTCTCCCGATATCTTGTTGATAATGATTATGTCCAATCGGACAGTTTTGAGATCTGGTTGAGTCGTCTGGCGCAGAGTATTGCTGTGCAGCGATTACCCACACATAACCTGTTTCTCGTCAGCCTCGGTTCTTTTTGCCTCGAGAGCAGTAAAGTGCCGGTGATGATGGATGCGAAGAAAACAGTCTTGAACGAGACATTGCACATCGCAGGTCGGGAGATTTCCATATCATGTGTTGATATTGGTAATCCGCATTGTGTTGTTCTTGGGCAAGCAGCGGATAGAGCCACTGCGGAATTGCTTGGGCCATTGATTTCCCAGCACTCAATTTTCCCTGACAAGACCAACGTACAATTCGTCAACATCGTGAGTTCTTCACGAATTGAAGTCGAGACATGGGAACGGGGTTCTGGATATACGCTGGCCTCGGGCAGCAGTGCCTGTGCGGCAGCGGCCGTTTGTCATACGCTGGGGTTGGTGGATGCAGATGTGACCGTTGTGATGCCAGGAGGGATGATGTCTGTATTCATTGATCCGGACAGCACGTTGAATCTGATCGGCTCGGTAACACATGTCTTTTCTGGCATATTTTCCTATGACTTCGAGAAGGGCATGCAAAATGTATGATTCATCGAGCTATATTTGCCGCGCCGCTACTCTGGCGGATCTACCCGCCATTGTTGAAATCTACAACTGTGCTATTGAAGCGGGAAATAGTACATGTGACGTCGAACCGGTGAGTGTTGAAGCCTGGAAACCCTGGTTTATAAAACACTCCGGTAGCCGACGCCCGATCTGGGTAGCTGAAGACCCTAGGGATCCGAAAACAGGCGTTATCGGTTATTTATCACTCTCGTATTTCATGAATGAGCGTCCAGGTTATTTTAGAACCGCCGATTTAGGGTTATATATTCATCCCCTTCATCAGTCGCAAGGGGTTGGATCATTTTTGTTGCGCTCAATCATGGAGTCGGCAGCCTTGCTGGATATCGAAGTGATCGCCACCACGGTATTTGCCCATAATCATAAAAGCTTGCGGTTGTTCGAGAACTCGGGTTTTACTCGCTGGGGGTTCATGCCAGGCGTCGCACGAGTCCGTGGAGAGGATTTTGACCTGGTTATGGTCGGAAAAAAACTCTATTGATAAAGTACGTGGAATGCGAGTTTCTTGATTGCTTGATATGGCAGCAGAAGGGGAGTTATCAATACTCCCCGGTTGATGTTAGATTATTCCCAATAGCGCGGCTTTTACGGCCGCGGCTGTTTTATTTGTGGCATTCAATTTTTGCATGATATTCACCGTATGATGCGTTACGGTTCGCTCAGTGACGCCGAGAACTTTCCCGATTACTTCACCGGTTTTACCATCAGCGACCCATTTGAGTACTTCCACTTCTCTCGTGCTGAGTTTTTCAAGCGGATTGTACGGTGGGCTGAGGGTTATAATTTCGGACAGACAAGCGTGGGTAAGTCTTACGAGTTTTGACATTTTAGCCTCCTTGGCGTCCAGCTCCTTCAAAGTAATTGCTTCTGTCGATCGGCTGAGTGTGACAACTCCTTTTGCAGCGGAGTTGTACCAGGATGACTGAAGCCAGCCATAATTAAGATTGAATTTTTTCATTTCACCATAAAGAAGAGTGTGATCTTTGAATGTATCCTCCGACCATAGCATTGGTTCATTGCTTTTAAAGCCGTGCTGTAATGTAGGATCCGACTTTACAAAGTTATGTATTTGGTAGTTTTCATTCCATCGAGGGTCGTAGTTGTTTTTTGAAAACATCCTTGGGGCTGTGATGGGGAGGGCGTATCTGAGGTGGTAACTAATGAATTCAAATCCTAAGAGGCGGGATTTTTTTTTAGTATTTCAAAGGCTGATTCAATATTTTTGTTTTTTACGGCATCCCATAGTTCAAGGTTACACTCGTACATTCTAACATCCTTTTATTCTGGCTGAGAAAAGCGCCGGAATTATACTGAAATAATTTTTTATTTAAAAAATCAGTTCGCCAGGTATGTTTTTTGCCATCTGGTTTTTTAGTGCCCCGCCACTTTGGTACGATCGTACTTAAAAAGGAGTCCGAATCATGTAACTTCGGTCCTGCTGTTGCTGTTCAACTCAGCCTAACAGCGAGCAAACAGCGAAATGGCGCAAGCTGGGTCGCTACCACGTTATGAACGCTAACGGCTATCAATCGCGTACATCTCGCTGATCAACACCGTAAACAATATCGCTGAACGTGATCAGTACAAGGGCCGGCCTCTCGTCAACGTGACAGATGAAGGCCACATCATCACGAAGAACCCTCTCCTCTCCCCGTACATCATCAAGATCACCAAGATGTGGCGAAAGCTGGGTGCTTGGTTCTGGCTGGCAACGCAGAACATCGATGACTTGCCACCTGCCGCTGCGCCGATGCTCAACATGATCGAGTGGTGGATCTGTCTCAACATGCCGCCAGACGAAGTAGAAAAGATCTCCCGCTTCCGGGAGCTCACGCAGGCACAGAAAAGTTTGATGCTATCGGCTCGCAAAGAGAGCGGTAAATATACCGAAGGTGTGGTGCTTTCCAAGTCAATGGAAGTCCTTTTTCGCGCTGTACCACCAAGCCTTTACCTGGCGTTGGCCATGACCGAGCCCGAAGAGAAAAAGCAACGCTACGACCTGATGCAGTCCATGGGAGTCGACGAGTTGGGAGCTGCACTGGCAGTGGCTGCAGACCTCGATCGCAAACGAGGTATCGAACCCCTGAACATCACATTCCCAACACCCAATGCATTGGAGAACCTGGCATGAGAGCCATGGACGCCCTGACTCAGAACCTGATCGACAGCCTGACTCAAATTCTTACGAACCCGCAGGAGGAATCCCTGATTGCATTGAGGATCTGCGCGCCGGTACTGATTGAGCACTTACAAGTCGTCAAACATGTAGCGGTAGATCGCCGAGAGATTCAGTCCCAACTGCACAAAGCGCTGGATCAGTGGCTTGAACATCACCCTCAGCCTGAAAGCGCTCAGAAAGCTCTTCTGACGCTGCTGGATCAGGAGCTGCTGGCAAAACAGCTCCTCGACAAAGAGGCTTCCGCATGAAGCGACCGACGCGCCGGCAAATCCTCTACTGCATCGGTGCTGCCGCCCTGGTTATCTCGCCTTTTCTGCTTACCGAGCTGCAGAGTAATCTTGGCGTCACAGGTGGCCCCGTGGCGCCGGCAGTCGTTCAGAAGAGACAAAGTGGCGGATGGGTCTACGGGAGCCGTGAGGCCCGTTTCACCATTGTCGAATATGCAGATCTGGAATGCCCCTACTGCAAGGATTACTTCCCACACCTCAAAGCATGGGTTGATCAGCATCCAGACGTGAATCTTCAGTGGCACCATTTGCCCCTTCCAATGCATGAGCCTGCAGCGAGCTATGAAGCTCGGTGGGCCGAGTGCGCGGGGATCGAGAGAGGCAATGACGCCTTTTGGCTCGCAGTCGAGCTCATTTACCAGCGTACCCGGTCAAACGGTGCTGGAGCTGCTGGTAATCCCCAGATCCCGGGGCTTGAAGATCGACAGCACTTCATCGATAACTGCGCTGCGAGCAACCCGTCCGTGCAACAAGCAGTCATTAGCCAGGCTCACAAGGCAAGTCAGGACGGCATCACTGCCACACCTACGCTAGTCATCAAGGACAAAAAATCTGGCCGCTCAATCAAGCTGCAGGGAGCACCTGACGGTGACGTGCTGCTCTCCGCAATGGACTGGCTGGCCAGCACGAGGGATAGATAAATGAATCCAGCCTTTGAACAAGCTTTGCAAGCGCGCTTGCTTTGGCTCCAGGTCCGTAGCATCCAGTCGCTTTGCTTCTTTCAGGATCGCTTTCGTCGAGCGAGGCGAGAGGCATGCGCGTCATCCAGCCCGTAGGCATCACGCGCAGCATCGGCGGCTAGAACATTACGCGTCCGCGGTGAGTACTCTTGCAGCCTCCGACGCGTACTTTCGGCCAGATCGGGAGCGATGACCGGCATAGCGGAAAAGATGTGCCAGGTGCGGGATTGGCGAGAAAGGCTGCCTCCAACTCGCGTGCATTCGCATGGAGCGCAGTTTGCGGGTTCTCGATCTCGGCTCTGAATGCGTTTGTCCTCGCCAGCGCGTCGGTTGCATCAGGCTTGTCGAATCGTTCAATTACATGGGTGGACGTTCCATACGATTCGGCCCAGTGCGAATCCATCAGTAGAACGGCTACCCGGTACTGGACGAGTATCTGGCTCGGCTGTAGCCGCTGATCTATGGGTTTGGGGGGCAATTTAAGCCCAGTGCCTGTCCATAAACCCTCGTGCAGTCTGGCCGGTACGACAAAACCACCGTTTTGTGAAACCACTTCTGCGAGTACCAGGGAAGGCAATAAGGGATCGATAGAGAAAACGGACAAAATCGTACGTTTAGCATTCGACCTGTCAGGTTGAGACCATAGAGATAAACGCCTCGGCGTCAGAAAATGCAGAAAACGGCCCTAGTCTGACGCGGTGCCAGTGAGCAGCCTGACGCCGGGTTGAGGTGTACTTCAATCGGACACAGTCCAGGCTGCACGAGTGCCTGTCTCATGTTGGCAGTGCTTACCGTACGATTTTTTCCGAATTCTGCGGGCACCCCAAGTAGCCGTGACACATCCGAGCGCCAGTAATCGCTCACGCTCGGTAGCATTGCTTCTATGAAGCTGTTGGAGCATGTCGCCAAACTCCTCAATGATTGCTTCAGTAGGTAGTAAGGCTTTCAAGCGACCTATGTCTTCTTCAAGCGTGAATGGAGCTGATAGTTTCTTTGGCATGGCAGCTGTCCTTTTCCGAATTACTTGGATTTCTCAGTTTTCACGGCCGGCGAAGCTGTTTTAGGCGCATCGAAACACTGCATGCTCGTCTGTGCTGTCGTGTAACTCTTCAGGGAAACTACGCACTGCTTTTGCCCGCAAGAACAGTTGGCCATCATCAATTACTTTGCCTGCGACATCGTGCAAATACATGCTTCTGGCGCGTTTTGCAGTGCTGATCGTGGCTGCATGATTTCATCGGCCACAGCGCCGTGCGCAATGGCCATTAAGAACATCAACAACGCCAGTGGATTCGTTTTGCTCATGTGTGATTTTCCGTTGTGCGTGGAGCTCGTGGTGGACAGGGTGACTTGTCGTCCTGGTTATCAGCAGCCACCAAGCCCTCGGGCGCGGTAGCCGAAATTCCTATACATCAACGCCTCCACACTGGGAAAGCACATTAGCGTATTATTATTTTGCCCTGAAAACAACGACTCCCGGCGTTCTCGCCACATACTCAAAAAACGGCGAGTCCACAACTTTTTCGTTTTCTTTTCGTGAGGATGCGTTTCGTAGAACAGGGCCTTTTTCCGTCATTATAAAGATGCCGACGTGAGTTACGTCCAGCCCCGGAAGCTTGGTGTAAATACCAATATAATCCCCCGTTCGCAAGTGACTCACAACCTTGTCATCGACAAGATCGCTTGGGATATAGGTGATACTACGCTCGACTACTGGCAAACCAGGCAGGTAGGTTTGGCCGTCGGACTTTTCGTTAAGCCTTTTTTCAACACTCACTGTATTTGAACTAATCCGCGCAGTGATGTCATCCGCTAAAGCGTGTGTATTACTGTGAGCCCAGTCAGTGAAAAAATGCTTGCGTTTCAAAAAGTCGACATCGCCATCATGATAGCGCGTCTGAATCAAGTTTCTCACAAACGCTTGCTGCGATGTTGATTTTCGTAACGCTTCTACGTAGTCCAGATACGTAAAACAGTCCAGACCTCTAAAGTCGATGACTAGCTGCTCAGTTATATTTTCTGAGCCTTGCAACATATTGGCGCGGTACGGTGTTCCTAAGAATTTCGCTGAGATCAAGTCAATCATCTGACCTTTATCAAAAAAAAGGCTCTTGGCCTTGGCCTCCAAAATAGAGTTCAGCTTTTCTGACGTGTAAGCGTCCAGGTTTATTAAAATCGGCTTATCTGTCTCTATCCGGGTGTCAGAAACAACATTTTTTATCTCCGCCCCTGAAACTCCGCAACCTGTCAATAGGGCAGAAATCAAAACTAAGCTAGATATTTTTTGCAATTGATTCACCATCATTCAAGTGAGTGCTTATTGCACCATGTCCAAAAAGGACCCAAAGCCTGAGCTTTAAGCTCAGGTCAAACGCTTTACGCTCGCAAGCTTAAAGCAATAACGCACCTAAAAACAACTAAAAAACACTTTGTTTTTACTTTAAAAAGGATGAGTACATCATATAAGTGACACTCTAGCTTACTGCCTCAAAAATAAATTATTGGCGCTTACACGCTCCAATCTATTATACGCATGATGCAAGGATGGGTCACTAATGCCTATGAGGCCAGGTGAATTTAACATAAACCACCAAAGAGTTCTTTATATTAATGTCAACTATATCTTGAGTAGCGCAGACCTTAGTTGGCGTATCCTTTGATTAGGTTCCACAAACAGTACGTGTAGCGGTCTGCAATCGAAATGGTCTCGACCTGCATTCATATGGTTCGACCTGCAATCGACTGTTATGAGCCGAAATTAATTGCGAGTAAGCGCGCGCTGCTTATGTCTCATTTGAGTTCACCTAAATAGGCCACCATCATGACGATTCTCAATGTCGCACGGATCTACCTGCGTATCAGTACCGAAGGCCAGGACTTGATGCATAGGAATTTCAAAATGCCTATGCATCAAGCTGACGCTATGGAAGGAGGCGTCATGTCTTCATAGCGATACGTAGGAGGACGCTGATGCGCTACTTATGCAGTGAAAATCTCTATCAACCTGCATCATCGCAGGTTATTTTACCACTGATCCTAGGTGTGGGCGCACCTTCCCCCTCTCAGGGCTTCACGTACCTCATCTGCGCGATCGTCTGAGCGTTGAGGATCGGTCCCCGCACAGTCAGCCCGTTGATTGAGCCTGGGCTCCATTGCCTGGCGCCTGACCCCTAGCGATGGCTGGTTCACTCACTGAGCCGGCGTTTTCGCGGCCGGGTGCTTGTGCGGCGTGTTGTTGACGAACATCTCAACTTCGTCCGCAACCGGTGCCAGGCCGCTCAACACTTTGGCGAACGCGCCGACCAGCGTGCCGTGATTGGTGCGCGAGAAATACACGTCACGCGCCGGCACGCCTGCTGCTCGCAGCTTCTGCGCCAGGCCGCCGGTGTTGCGCTCAGGGTTGACTACTGTGTCGTTGCGCGAGGCCATCAGCAGCGCCGGTGGTGCGCTGGCGCTCACGTACTTGACAGGCTGCGACTCAGGAGGCGAGTTCGGGTAGAAGAACACCGGTCTCACTTCCTCTTCCTCTATCGGCAAGAAGTCGTAAGGCCCGGCAAGCCCGATCCAGCCGCTGAGAATCGACGGCGACAATCCTTCACGCGCCAGCCAGCGAGGATAGAGGGCCAGCATCGCCGCGTTGTAGGCGCCCGCACTGTGACCCATCACAAACAGGCGTTTGGGATCGCCGCCGTAGGTTTTGATGTATTTGTACGTCCAGGCCACCGCCTGGGCCGAGTCGTTAAGAAAGTCCGGGTAACGCACTTGTGGGTACAACCGGTAGTCGGCAATGACGGCGACGATGCCACGTGACGCCAGTGCCTGGCCGACAAACGCGTAGTCAGCCCTGGACCCTCTTCTCCAGCTTCCGCCATAGAAAAACACCACCACCGGCGCATTGGCCGGTTTCGATTTCGGCGTGTAAATGTCCAGCATGTTGCGCGGGTCCGGACCATAGCTCAGGCCGGAAAAATGGTCGACGGGGCCGTTCGGGTTCAAGTTATTCAGCACCCGCAAGGGCGAGCAGCCAGCCAGTGCTGCAAGTAATGCTCCGCCTAGCAGTGTCAATAAAGTCGTTCGGATCATGGTTCAGGCTCTGACAGATCATACGGATAGGGATGAGACTACCGTAACAGGCCCCGGTTGCCACAGTGTTACCGCTACCATGGACTCGACTTTTTGATCGAGAGTCTCGATACGCTGCATCAGCTGCCCTGCGATAGCGCGCAGTTGTTCAGGATTTAATTGGTCGAAATCAGGAAGCGAAGTCATGCTGCCGATTTTGCCAATGCTTCGTTTCAGTTGCGTTCTTTTGTCTCCCCCGGTGGTGACAAGCTTCTTCGGCCTCATGCCGGGTAGTTATGCGTTCGTCCAATACGACAGCCTGAGCCGACGCGTAGGGAAACAGTCCGAAATCAAAGGCCAGAGCGACCAAAAACGCTTCCTCTGGGCTGCGAATGCTGCGCGAGGAAAGCCCCGCGCAGAGCAGCCTGTACCTCTACGAGCCCGGCAGCTATGCGCCGCTCGCCCGAGTTAATCAACGCGAAGGCGAAAACGAAAACAAGATTTACTACTACCACACCGACCAGATCGGTACGCCGCTGGAAATGACCGACGCCGAAGGGCAGATTGTCTGTATCCGCGCCACAAACCCCACCTAACAAAAAATGAGGATCTGGTTTAGCGAGGCATCTCTGGCGAGCAGTTCCACGGTAACAACGCTTCGTAGTCTTCTACTGATGCAGCCTGTGGCAAACGCTCAAGTACGTGGCGCAGCCACGTATAAGGCTCTTGGCCGTTGAGTTTGGCGGTCTCGACCAAGCTGTAGATCTGGGCGCTGGCTGTGGCGCCCTTGGGTGTGTCGCTGAACAGCCAGGCTTTTCGTCCGATGGCGAACTGTCTGATCGCTCTTTCGGCAGCGTTGTTGTCGATGGGTGAAAAGCCGGCTTCGATATAACGCTCTATCCGGCTCCAGTTGTGGGCCAGGTAATTTACCGCTTTGCCCAAGGCGCTTTGCGACATTACCTGCGGCTGCGTTTTTTCCATCCATGCTTTCAGCTTCGCCAGCTCAGGCAGGCTTTTTTCCTGACGGCCGATGTAGCGCTGCTCATCGCAGACATCCTTGAGTTCACGCTCGATGCCGTACAGTTTGTTTATAGATGCCAGTGCAACGTCGGCGCGGCCCGTTTTGCCCTGGGGCTGCACTTTCTTTGCCTCTACGAACTTGCGTCGCGCATGGGCCATGCACGCCAGACGTTTCACACCCGGTTGCAACGCCAACGCGTTATAGCCCGCATAATCATCGGTCATCACGTAGCCACGATAACTTTCCAACAGGCTCAGCGGCACCTCCTGCGCCCGGCTGGTGGTGTAGTCGAACAGGACGACTTTTCGGTCTGGTGGGCCGCTGGCCTGTACCCACATCCAGGATTGGCTGGTCGGGTCACGATCCGGTTCTTTTAGTACCTGAACTCGTGTTTCATCGCAGTGGATAAACGGGCTTTCGAATAATCGATCACGCATCAAATTCAAGAGCGGCTGGAAGTGCTCGCTGCACTGGATTATCCAGCGAGCCAAGGTCTGACGCGGTATCTCGATGCCATGCCGGCTCAGCACTGTTTCGAAACGATGCAGGGGCAAACCGTCGACATATTTGGTGGTCAGCAGCATCGCCAGTACGCTTGGGCTGGCCATGCTCTTTTCGATCAACTGAGCCGGTTTGTCCGCCGTGACCGGTGCCGTTTCACAACCGCGGCAACCGTAGACTTTGCGGATGTGTTTGATCACGCGAATCTGCATCGGCACGATATCCAGCTGTTCACTGGTTTCTTCGCTGATGACATGCTTGCGGCAACCGCAGGCACAGGTCAGTTCGTGCTCGGGCAGTTCGTGGATGACTTCGATGCGGGGAAGATCAGCCGACAGGGGTTTGCGTTTACCACGGCGTTTGACCGGTACAACGACCTCTTCGTCGGCGTCGCCGACGGGAAGCATCGGCTCGCTTTCGGGTTCGTTGAATAGCGCGAGTTGCGGCGTGTTGGGTTCGACCGTCTGTTCGGACTTGCGTCCGAACAGACGGTCGCGCAGTAACTTGATCTGTTCTTTGAGATCGACGATATGCCCCTTATCAGCCGTGCGCTCAATCAGTAACTGCGCGAGCAGTTGCTTGAGCAATACAGGGTCATCTGGAAGATCTTCAGGCATGGAAATCATGCCCGGATTATACCTGTCAGGCGACAAATCTTGGAGTTAAAACCTTGTGCGGGCGGTTGCGCCAGAGATCAAAACCGTCAAGCAACCAGTTCAGTTCCTGAACAGTCAGCACGATGGCTTCGTCTGTCTCATCGGGAGAGGTTTTGAAACGCTCGGACTCCAGGCGCTTGAGCCAAAGGCAGAAGCCGTTGCGCTCCCAGTAAAGGATTTTCACCCAGTTACGAGGGCGATTCAGAAAAACAAAAAGCACGGGGTCGAACACGGCAACTTTGATGTCCAGCTCAACCAACGCAGCAAGGCCGTCGATGGACTTTCGAAAGTCCACAGGCTTGGAGTAGAGGTACACTTTTTCGACTTTAGCGTCGGATCGCATCATGAGGTGCTGGCTCCTGAAAAGAATTGGGAGCACAGCATCAAGCTTCAATTGTCGGCCTGGAATGTGGGGTTCATGAGGCGCTTACAGTGCATTAGCGCCGGCTTCCATATCTAACGCTAAGCAATGGTCATCGTCAGATAACGTCTTTCCAGCAAATCCTTGAAGGGTTTTCAAGACATCTGCTACCTCCTCAAAAATGGTTTTCTCAAGCTTTTTCATGGTGCTTGCAGTCACGGGCAGGGTCTCCTGAAAATCAAAGCATCAGCATGCCCGTGTAGGCCCGCTTGCGGCTGTAGTGATAATCCGGGAGATCTGTAGGAATGTTCCTAAGTCGCGAAACGTCAACTTTGATTACGTGAAAGGGACTATCACGGAAAATGCTACGGCACCTGCAGCTTGGTGGTGAGCGCACGATCCAGGCAGACGCCACCAACCCCCAATCGTCCCGATAACGGTTTCCTACTGACGACAGTTCATGAATCACGTTTTCTGTACCTGACACCATCCGCAGGTACCTCCTCATGCCCCCTTCCAACCCCTATCGCTTCAGTTGTAAGAACCGCATGGCCTTCCTGATCTTGATTGCGGCAACACAGGTCTCGTTCGCGAACGCGGAGACATGGATCATTACTGACCGGAACCACCCAGTCCAGGCGTCGGCACATGTCCGACTGATCCTCTTGGACGAATCAGAACAGCTCGAGCTCAAGCTGTCGGAAGGACTGCCGGCGAACCCGCAACAAGCCACCGCGATCATGCAGCAACGTCTCAAGAGTAGCGATGCGCAGCGCTTGCAGCGAGATCTGGCTTTGGCTCAACAAAATCTTGTTGATGCCTGGAGCATCGGGGTGACGAAGGTGCCTGCAGTGGTCGTCGACCGCAAGTTTGTCGTTTATGGCGAGACCGACGCTACGGCGGCGGAGCACCGCATTGCTCAATGGCGCGCCGCCTACAGATACCGAAACGAATCTGGCCAGGGAGACGCCCCACGATGAACATGCGCAAGCCTTCAGCATGGACGGCCTTGGCCCTCTCAATTTCAACCTGGCCAGCCGCAGCCGGCACAGTGACGTCTGCCACCCTCGCCGCCTCAACCCTGTCGCCTGATTGCCTGGAATACAAGGTGGTCGGCATCTGTTACTGGCTGCTCTGCACGCCGTTCGGATGCAAGGTCAAGACATCGACGAAGGTTCGCCACTTCGTTCCCGATGCGGTTGTATCAAGCTACTCCAATACCGGTGAAAATCCGTGGGTGGAGGTCTCTTCGCTGAGCTCACCCACTTCATTCGCCCAAGATGGCGGTGACGGAACCACCAATCACAACAACGAAGATAGCCTGGCTAAATTCAAAAACGCTGACGTCATAGGCCACCCCGGAGGAGCAACGTTCAGTAAGTTTGCCAGCGCCTCGGGCTATGCCTGTCAGGGTGCTGCCACGCCCTACATGCCATACCTGCTGAGCACTTTGGACACCGTCGCCTGGCGTTACGGCGTTCCAGAATCAGTGTATCCAGAAGCACTGATTCCCGGCCGTCGAGAGGTGGGTGGTCTAACTTCGGGGGACATGTGGGGTAGCGTTTACCCTCGTAGTGGTTTTATCCATCAAGTCAACGATTACAAGGCGGCATCCGTGATCGCGCAGCGAGCTGGTGACGTGGTCACTCGCAGCGGTCAGGTTCATGTCTATCAACCGCTTCTGGCAGAGCCCCAGCCAGGCTACTGGCCTGCAGGAGAATTGATCGAGACCGACGCCACCACCGGTAAGTGGCAAGAGCTCACCCCCGCGCTCAGCCAGAGTTGCGCGGTGTTTCCAAATTCACAAACACGCATGCAGGCCACAGACGGTGCGTACGCCTGGGCGCTATGGCGACCCTATTCCTGCTGCAAACGGGCAGGACAAACTTTTCTTGGAAGTACGGACTTTCAATGATGATCAAGAGGACTTCAATTATGCGCCGTGGCACCGTGCTTCCTTTTTTTGTTATGAGCTTCCTGATGGTCAGCAGCACACTTGCTGCGCCTACTGGAATAAACGCCAGCTCTTCTGGCAGCGTCATTGGTGACGACGTGCTGTACAGCGTTGGAGGAGGCAACGCCGTGACCATGGGTAGTGCGGGCAACATGGACAGCATCAGCATCGGTGGGGGCTGGAACAGCAACCTAGTCTGCGGAAACATGAGCATGACCAACACTCTGCAAAATCAATTAAATGGAGCAACCTCAGGATTTCAGACGATCATGGGATCGATGATTGCCAACGCGACAAACGCTGTCGCATCACTCCCAGGGCTGATAATTCAACGCTCTAACCCAGCTCTTTACAACCTGCTGACCAACGGCATTTTACAGGGTCGCTTGGACTTTGATCGCTCCAAAGGAACCTGCCGAGTCATCGCTGACAAGATGCTCGATGTCGCTGGAGGTCAGATGGGATGGAACAAAATTGCTGAAGGGCAGGCGATGAGTCAGGCCGTTAAAAGTGGAAACACGGATGCCGTCGCAGCGGTTTCTCAAGTCGAAAAACAAGGCGGTAATGACGGTATCACATGGGTTGGTGGAAATAAGGCTGGCGGATCTGGCCAGAAGCCCATCAACGTCGTCGGCGATGTTACTCGCGCGGGATACAACCTGCTGAACGGACGCAGCGCTGCAGACAGCTCATCCATCAGTCCGGCGAACTGCAACAACGGTATGGTTTGCTCCACTTGGTCCTCACCACAGGATGCCACGGCGTTCGCAAATCGGGTCCTAGGCGAACAGCAACAGCGCACTTGTGAGGGGTGTACCCAAACCACCTCCACTGCAGGCGTCGGGCTCAGCTTGGCGAGCGTTTTCGTAGGACCGATACCTACGCCCACTGGAATGCCAGTGCATTTGTGAATGGTTGCCCGGATGCGACGACCGAACGCTGTGAGATCTCCAGGAATCCCCGTAAGGTCTGCAAACGCCTCATCGATGCTGTACACCTCAGAAGCTGGGACCATGGACTCGATGATCGACATCACGCGCTCACTCATGTCGCCATTTATGTGGAATGGAAAATCAACCAAAGGTCCGGAGAGACAGTGGAGCTTGGTAAGCAGGATCATGCTTTGCCGTCTTGGCCTACTGATTTTGATAGCATGATACTTGGCGTAAAACCGTTCCTGATTTTACGTACCAAACCCAAGAGAAACAGGCTGCCCCACTTCAGAAAAGTCAGGGAACTGAACCGCTTATGAAACCACTCATTTCGCATCTTTTTGAATAGGGCGCTGGAAATATGACAATCGTGTCTGGACACATCGGAAAACACCCAAGCCTAACCACTTTTCAAGCTGGGTCTTCGGCTTCGGTCGAGAATCAAATGCCTGATACTGCACAGTTCAGTGATGGACGGTGGAAAAAGCTTCCGACCCAATTATCGTCAATTTCATTGGCGAGATTCGATCAGGATATTTGCACGAATAATCATGGCATCAGTCAGCGTGCAATGTGCTTTGGCCTTTCATTGAGCTAGATTAACATGATTCATGCCGGGAAAGATCATGTTACGCCCTATGCATCGGCAGAAAGAATGAGGTTTCTGGGTTCCTTTGAAGGGGTGGTGCATGCTCGTACTGTTCATAACTTCTATCGGACTGAGCACAAATTTCTGATGGAGCAAGCTTCCGCAAACCCCGGAGTATCAAGTGGCGCGATGGCTGGCACAGAAAGCTTATTGCAAGCTGCTGAGTTGAAGGGGTTAAAGCTTCAACCTGTTCTAGAGGACAAGTCGAACTCAGGCCTACCCTTCCTAATTGCGTGTAAGCAGTCAGGGCGGCAGGTGAGCATAGATGAAGCTGCGCTAAGCTCCTTATGTGATGCAATTGTAGAAAATAAGAGAGGGGTAATGGTGATATACAGCCAAGAAATTGCCCACGCTTTGAGCTTTTCTGTATCATCAGATGGCAAAAGAGCGACCTTATTTGATCCCAATCTCGGAGAGTTTCATACACACTCGAAAGCGTTGGCTGATACTATCGAAAACATATCATCGGTAGATGGACTGCCTTTAATCGGCGTTCAAGTATTCGCTTCAAAAATACACTGACTTAAAGTCTCCAAGCTTTACCCTATGGATTCCACGATACTTGGAGACACAGCGCGATTATTTGGACACTCGCTCTACGCTCCGCTCACTTGTACAGGCCGTCGAAGCCCAGCAGATTACATTTTTAGTCTGAAGTCCCTGCCGTCGTTTCTTTGCGCATCTGCGCATCGATTCGCCCTTCAGCTCGATATGATTAACGTTGTGCACCAACCAGTCTAGGATTGCATCGCCTGAGATCGGATCGCCGATTAGCGCATGTCATTTGTCCAACGGCGCCCTCGCGCTTTGCGATAATGAGGCTTGATCAATTTGGTCAAGCCATACAAGGCACGACCTGATCTATCTCGACCAGGAAGCTTTCACGGCGGTTTTTTTGCGTTTGCCGCGCATTCGGGGTCTGAAAGACATCTGCTGATTGGAGACTACATAACCTTTTTATGGAACCGAATCCATCTCGAGGGCCACTCAAGCACCGCGTCATATTTATGACGTAGATGTAGGCATACGGGAGTGTAATTTTCAGATATTCCTGGATGACCCATTGGACTCCCTGCCAAACTATTTCAGCAGCAACTGGAGTAACACTAATAGGCTAAATCTCAAGCAATCACATACTCGTCAGATCAACTCAATTAGCTTTTCAGGATAACCATGATCACTCCGTCTCGATATCCAGGCATCTATATCGCCCCCCTCAGTAACGAACCGACAGCAGCTCACACATTCAAAGAACAACCAGAGGAGGCACTTGACCATATCAGCGCCGGCCCCTCGGGCGATAAGCTATTGCGAAAAATATCCACTCTTGCCAGTCAAAAAGATAGAAAAGTCACGCTAAAAGAGATTGAAATAAATAACCAGTGTTATACCGAAGCTGTTCTGAGCAGGAGGCAGCTTGAAAAGTACGAACCAGAAAACTTTAACGAGAATCGGCACATTGCATCACGGCTATCACGAAAGGGGGCCTTTACCAAAGGTGAGGGAAGCAATGCGATTATTGGCTGGTCACCAGACAAAGCAAGCATACGCTTAAATCAGAATGGCTCACCGCTACACCTTGGAATGGATAACGACGACAAAATCACGACCCTGGCTCATGAGCTCGTTCATGCTCGACATGTGTTAGGTGGCAGCTCCTTAGCGGATGGCGGAGATCGATATAATCCACGTACGGGATCTGGCAAAGAGGAGCTTAGGGCCGTTGGATTAGATAAGTACCGCTATTCACTTACAAAAAAACCGTCAGAGAACTCCATCCGAGCTGAACACGGTCTGCCTCTGCGCATGAAGTACAGGCCACATCAATAGGGCAACCTACTGTAAGTTATTTTTTTAGAGATGAGTACAGGCGATTATATCTCATTTCGCACAGAAGGAATTAAGACAAACGCCGAATTAGGACGCCCATGATTATCGTTTTTTTTTCGCCTCGATTTGACTGGGCGTTCTGCCATCCAGCGTCGGCACATCATCGAGCTTGCGTATAAGCCCATCCAATTTTGCCAGGTCACCTTCAACAATAGCTCGCTCATCGGCAGTCAGGGGCACGGCCTCCAGATAATGTCCGATGGACGCTTTACTTTCCAGAGCCTGAGCTCTGGCACTGGCTTTGGGAATATTAAAATCGCAGCCAACATACGCCATTCGATGAGGGCAACTGCTCCAGAACGGATTTGAACAGTACGAATCGCACAGATCATAAAAGGTATAAGGGTCAGATGAACGTCGTGCGATTACGTCGTGGTCGATAAGCACTGACACCATGTGCGACATTTGATCAGCTTTGACAAATGATCCCGCCAGCTTAGTGGGGCGGATGCGGATGTAATGGAGCGTAGAACTGGGTGAACTGTGCCCAGACCACTGCATCAGCTCCATTAGCGACATGCCCTGTGGAACACTCGCCAATGCAGTCACGACCGAGGCGCGCCCCCGATGGCTGGTAATACGACCCCGACTGTCGTCTAGCGGGACACCGGCCTTTGCACATAGCATCGGGATAATCGTACGGTTGATGACTCCCGCGCCCATGCGCTTGCCCCGAAACTGAAAAAGGTAACTGACCTTCTCTCCGGTTCGTTCATCCACAAGCGGTGCCTGGTTCACCTGTCTTTCTTGAAGCCAGGCGTCGATTCGCTCTTTAACCACCACCGCCACAGGTTTGACAAAAGCCTTGAACGTCTTGCTGGCTGGAATATCGAGGTAGCACAAGGTCCCTGGCGGAATTGTGGTTCCGTCTTCGTGTACCACCTCATGGGGCTGGGCATGCGCACACCCTATGGACAGCCGCATAATTTCATTACTGCGTAGCCCGGTGTGTGTCCACATACGCACTTAAGATCCGGCAGATGTACCTGCTGCCCATTGGAGCCCCACCGGAGTCGCAAGCTGCCCAGTCCGAAGCATGGTCTGCAGCATCGGCCTACGGTGCGCTCGTCCATGACTTGGGCAAGATTGCTGTAGACGTCAACGTCGAACTTGCAGACGGCACGACCTGGCATCCATGGCACGGCCCACTGGATCAGCCATACCGATTCAAGTACGTGAAAGGTCGCGACTACCGGTTGCATGGAGCCGCTTCGTCGCTGATCTACGCCAGCGTGATTCCAGCGAAGGCACTGGACTGGCTCAGCGGGTTTCCCGAGCTCTGGGCTCAGCTTGTGTTCGCGTTCGCCGGGCAGTATGAGCATGCCGACATTCTTGGCGAGATTGTCTCCCAAGCTGATCAGGCTTCGGTGGCTCAAGAGCTCGGCGGCAATCCTGGGCGGGCAATGTCAGCACCCAAGCAGTCCATTCAACGGCAACTGGCTGAAGGCTTGAGGATGCTTGTCTCGGAGAAATTCAAGTTGAACCAGCGCGACGGCCCCTCGGACGGATGGCTGACGCAGGATGGTTTGTGGCTTGTCAGCAAGCCAGCAGTAGATCAGCTCAGGGCTCATCTACTGTCACAAGGTATTGAGCACATATCCGGACGGGGATTCACGACGACGCGCCCGCACCCGTGGATAGAGTCAGCGCCGCAGCCAGCCAGCTTCCGTTGGGCTGCTCCAGCCCCGAAGATTTGCTCAGAAGCTTGGGGGAACTCACCAGATGGGTGCAAAACAACTTTCCCGGGGGAGGATCTGTTACTGAACCAATCACCCAAGATCGACCTATCCCTAACCAGGATGCCATGCACCTGCGCCCTGAAATGCTTGAACTGACCGGATGGATCGGTAGGTCGGGATGATCTACCTGCGAAAGCTAGGTGTAAAGATACTCAATCTGCCATTATCAGCGGATTCGTCTCGCTGCCGAATATTTAGTTATCAGGCCTAATGACTGCTCAAGATAGGCCGATACACGCGCAGCACAGCATTTTTTGCCAAAAAAACGCCCCGTACACAAGCTTTCGCTCGGTACGGGGCGCTCCAATTTGACATCACAGCTTGCTGGCGCTATGTTTCGCGACAGACGGCTGCTTGTTTGAGTATAAGACCCCTCATACGGTAAAGCCTGCCTCAACTGAGACACGAACACCCATAAAGGTCCTAAAGATACAGCCACAACAATTTGGTCGGGGTAAGGGGATTCGAACTCCTGACATCCTGCTCCCAAAGCAGGCGCGCTACCGGACTGCGCTATACCCCGGTAAATCAAGGCACCTCAACCAGCTGCCTGCGACCTGATACGAGTGGCATCAGATCTTTAAGATTCGGCTACAAGGTGAACCTTGTAGCCAAAAATGGTGGGTCGTGTGGGATTCGAACCTACGACCAATTGGTTAAAAGCCAACTGCTCTACCAACTGAGCTAACGACCCAAATATGGTCGGGGTAAGGGGATTCGAACTCCTGACATCCTGCTCCCAAAGCAGGCGCGCTACCGGACTGCGCTATACCCCGACTGAAACTGCATTGAACCTTGCGAAATCTGGCTCCACGACCTGGACTCGAACCAGGGACCCAGTGATTAACAGTCACTTGCTCTACCAACTGAGCTATCGCGGAACTATCGATTTCAGATTCAACTTTACAACCTGTAGCCTTGAAACCAGCTCGCTGTTAACTCGTTGATTTCAATCTCATCGACCTTTGCGCTTCGTTTGTATCGTTGCGTTCACGTCTCTGAGGCGCGCTATTCTACAATTTTAAAAACACCTGTCAACCCTATAAATTGCTTTTTAAGACAATGATTTGCGATTTTTTTTCAGATGGCCTTTCGAGGCCGATTTTACCGCTGGCAGCCCCCTCATGAGAAGGGCCCTCATCCCGAGAGCCCTTCTATGAGAGGCGAGAAGCCGACGCACCGATCAGCCAAACACGATCTCGTCGTCGACCACCTTGCCGGTGATGCTGCTGCCCGGCTCGAAGCCACCCGAGAGGATCAGTTGCGCCAGCGGGTTTTCGATCCAGCGCTGAATGGCGCGCTTGAGTGGCCGTGCGCCATAGACCGGGTCGTAACCGACGGCAATCAGCTTGTCGAGCGCCTCGGGGCTCAGCACCATTGTCAGCTCGCGCTCGGCCAGACGCTTGCGCAGACGGCCAAGCTGGATATCGGTGATACCGGCAATCTGATCACGCGCCAAGGGCTCGAAGATCACCACCTCGTCGATCCGGTTGACGAACTCTGGACGGAAGTGCGTGCTGACTGCGTCCATTACCGCCGCACGCTGCGCCTCGCGATCACCCACCAGTTCCTGGATCTGCGCCGAGCCCAGGTTGGAGGTCATGACGATCACGGTATTACGGAAATCCACTGTCCGCCCGTGGCTGTCGGTCAGGCGTCCGTCTTCAAGCACCTGCAGCAGGATGTTGAAGACATCGGAGTGCGCCTTCTCCACCTCATCGAGCAGGATCACCGAGTACGGCTTGCGACGCACGGCTTCGGTCAGGTAGCCGCCCTCTTCGTAACCGACATAGCCGGGTGGTGCACCGATCAGGCGAGCCACGGAATGTTTCTCCATGAACTCGGACATGTCGATTCGCACCATCGCCTCTTCGGTGTCGAACAGAAATTCGGCCAGCGCCTTGCACAGTTCGGTTTTACCCACGCCGGTGGGGCCGAGGAACATGAACGAGCCGCTTGGGCGATTAGGGTCGGACAACCCGGCACGCGAGCGCCGCACGGCGTTCGAAACCGCCACTACCGCCTCTTCCTGACCGATCACCCGGTTATGCAGCAGGGTTTCCATGCGCAACAGCTTCTCGCGCTCGCCCTCCAGCATCTTCGACACAGGAATACCGGTCCATTTGGAGACGACTTCTGCAATTTCTTCTTCGGTCACTTTGCTGCGCAGCAACTGGTTCTCGGGCTTGCCGTGCTGATCGACCATCTGCAGGCTGCGTTCCAGGTCCGGGATGATGCCGTACTGCAACTCGGCCATGCGGTTCAGGTCGCCACGGCGACGCGCCGCTTCCAGTTCCTGACGGGACTGCTCTATTTTCTGCTGGATCTGCGCAGAACCGGTGACTTCGGCTTTTTCCGACGTCCAGATTTCTTCGAGATCGGCGTATTCCTTCTCAAGGCGCACGATTTCTTCCTGGAGTTTTTCCAGGCGTTTGATGGCTGCCTCGTCCTTTTCCTTCTTGAGCGCCTGAGCTTCGACTTTCAGCTGAATCAGGCGTCGCTCAAGACGGTCGAGCACTTCGGGCTTGGAGTCGATCTCCATGCGAATGCGGCTGGCCGCTTCGTCAATCAGGTCAATGGCCTTGTCCGGCAACTGACGATCGGTGATGTAGCGATGGCTCAGCTTGGCCGCAGCGATGATCGCGCCATCGGTGATCGCAACCTTGTGATGCACTTCATAGCGCTCTTTCAGGCCACGCAGAATGGCAATGGTGTCCTCTTCGCTCGGCTCGTCCACCAGCACTTTCTGGAAACGACGCTCAAGCGCGGCGTCCTTCTCGATATATTGGCGGTACTCGTTGAGCGTGGTGGCGCCGACGCAGTGCAACTCGCCCCGAGCCAGTGCCGGCTTGAGCATGTTGCCCGCGTCCATCGAGCCCTCGCCCTTGCCCGCGCCGACCATGGTGTGTAATTCGTCGATGAACAGGATGATCTGGCCTTCCTGCTTGGACAGCTCGTTGAGCAGCGACTTCAAGCGCTCTTCGAACTCGCCACGGTACTTGGCACCGGCAATCAGTGCGCCCATGTCCAGCGACAGCAGACGCTTGCCGCGCAGGCCATCCGGCACCTCGCCATTGATGATGCGCTGCGCCAGACCTTCGGCGATGGCGGTTTTACCCACACCGGGCTCACCGATCAGCACAGGATTGTTTTTGGTTCGGCGTTGCAGAACCTGAATGGTGCGACGGATCTCGTCATCACGGCCAATCACCGGGTCTAGCTTGCCCTCTTCGGCGCGCTTGGTCAGGTCAACGGTGTACTTGTCGAGCGCCTGACGCGACTCTTCGATGTTCGGGTCATTGACGGCACCTTCGCCGCGCAGGTTATTGATGGCATTTTCCAGGGCCTTCTTGCTGACGCCCTGCCCCAGCAACAACTTGCCGAGCTTGCTGTTCTCATCCATTGCAGCGAGCAGCACCAGCTCGCTGGAAATGAACTGATCACCCTTCTGCTGCGCCAGGCGGTCGGCCTGATTGAGCAGGCGCGCCAGGTCCTGCGACATGTTGACGTCGCCGGTCGGGTTCTGGATTTTGGGCAGTCGGTCCAGCTCAGCGCTCAGTTCCTTGCGCAGGCTGTTGATATCGAAGCCGACTTGCAGCAGCAATGGCTTAATGGAACCGCCTTGCTGTTCGAGCAGTGCCTGCATCAAATGCGCAGGCTCAATGGCGGGATGGTCGAGGCCAACGGCCAACGATTGAGAATCCGATAACGCTAACTGTAATTTACTGGTCAATCTGTCGATACGCATCAGTCACCTTCCTTTTAATGCAGGCCGGAGCAATGAACACACCTATAACGAAAACCTGCTGAATAGTCAGTTAGATGCGGACGATTCTGCGTGTTTCAAGCGGGCCCAGGTTGATACAGATCAGACAAGCATTGCGGCAAGCCTGGCTGGCTGGCGCAAAAGAGCACGTGTTCAGGCGTGATCGATCCAGATCAGTGAGGCGAAGCGCCCGGTGCGAGGGGCACGGCGGTAGGAATAGAAGCGCGAATCCGTAAAGGTATCCAGCCCGCCGCCATAGACAGCAGTAATACCGTGGGCCGCCAGCCGCAAGCGGGCCAGCTTATAAATGTCAGCCATGAAACGATCGGGATTTGAACTGGCGATAAACGCCTGCGCCGTTTGAGGATGGCTGCCAATAAAGGCTGCGCGCACCTCAGGACCGACTTCAAACGAGGGCTGACCAATGGCAGGACCGAGCCAGGCCATGATGTCTTCTGGCTTGCTGTGCAGGCTGTCGGCGGTCGCTTCCAGCACACCGGCCGCCAGCCCGCGCCAACCTGCATGCGCTGCGGCGACACGCGTGCCGTCGCGACGACAGAACAATGCAGGCAGACAATCGGCTGTCATGATGGTGCAGGCCACGCCGGGGCTGCTTGTCCAGCTGGCATCAGCCTCGACAACCCGGGACGGATCGGCATGAGCAACGTCCACGCCATGCACCTGGCTTAACCAGGCGGGCTGAACATTCAGATGAGTGGTCAGGCGCAGGCGATTGCTCGCCACCGCCGATGGGCTGTCATCGACATGATCGCCCAGATTGAAGCTGTCGAATGGAGCCAGACTGGCCCCGCCCGAGCGAGTAGTAACGCACGACTTGATCTGTGCTGGCGCAGGCCAGTCAGGTATCAGCCAGTCATTCACCCGATGAACGCCTCGCGATCCTGCTTGAGCAACGACAGCAACCAGACGAAATCGTCGGGCAGTGGCGATTCCCAGCTCATGCGCTTACCGGTGATCGGATGATCAAGTTCCAGGAAACGCGCATGCAGCGCCTGACGCGGGAAGGTCTTGAGCGAATCGACCATGGTCAGGCTGGCCGCTGGCGGAATGCGGAAACGACCGCCGTAGGCCGGGTCTCCGACCAACGGGTAGTTGACGTGCGCCATGTGCACACGAATCTGGTGCGTGCGGCCGGTTTCGAGCTTGACCCGAACGTGGGTGTGCGAACGGAAACGCTCCAGCACGCGGTAATGGCTGACCGCCTGCTTGCCGCCTTCCATCACCGCCATACGCTGGCGCTGCTGGCCGTGACGGCCGATCGGCGCGTCGATCTTGCCGCCTGCGGTCACCACGCCGATCACGATGCACTCGTAGATACGGCTGACACTGCGACTCTGCAACTGGGTCACCAGTTGGGTCTGCGCCTGAATGGTCTTGGCGACCACCATCAGACCGGTGGTGTCCTTGTCCAGACGGTGCACGATACCGGCACGCGGGACATTGACGATGTCCGGCACGTGGTGCAGCAAGGCATTGAGCAGCGTGCCGTCGGCGTGACCGGCAGCCGGATGCACCACCAGACCTGCCGGCTTGTTGATGACGAGGATCTGATCGTCTTCATAGATGATGTCGAGCTCGATGTCCTGAGCGACCCATTCACCCTGGGCCTCCTGCTCGGCAATCAGCTCGAGAACAGCGCCACCATGCACGATGTCACGAGGGCGCAGCACGCCTCCGTCCACAGTCAGGCGGCCGTCCTTGATCCAGGCGGAAAGGCGCGAGCGCGAGTGCTCAGCGAATAATTGTGCGGCGACTTGATCGAGGCGTTGACCGCCCAATTCGGACGGCACCTCTGCGCGGAGTTCTATATTTTCGGACATGACCAGACTAGGTGGCGGCTAGCCTTTGGTTTCGGCAGCGCGCTTGTGGTTAAATACGGCGTCTTTTGTCCCGCCGGTATCGCGGGGCGCTCATCATAACAGGACGGCCCCGCCCAAGACAGCAGGCCGTTATAGGGACGCAAGCCGCCATGCAAGTGAAACACCTGCTGCTGATCGCCATCCTCGCATTGACTGCGGCCTGTTCGTCGAAGGAAGTCATCGACGAAAACCTCAGCGAAGTCGAGCTGTACCAGCAGGCGCAGGCCGACCTGGGAAATAACAGCTATAACAGCGCCACGGAGAAGCTCAAGGCGCTGGAATCACGCTATCCGTTCGGTCGCTACGCCGATCAGGCCCAGCTCGAGTTGATCTACTCGAACTACAAGAATGGTGAACCCGAAGCAGCCAAATCCGCTGCCGAGCGTTTCATTCGCCTGCACCCGCAGCACCCGAACGTCGATTACGCCTACTACATGAAGGGCCTGACTTCCTTCGACCAGGACGTTGGCCTGCTGGCCCGCTTCCTGCCGCTGGACCAGACCAAGCGTGACCCCGGTGCTGCCCGCGACTCGTTCAACGAGTTCGCCCAGCTGACCAGCCGCTACCCCAACAGCCGTTATTCGCCTGATGCCAAGCAGCGCATGATTTACCTGCGCAACCTGCTGGCCTCCTACGAAATCCACGTGGCCGACTATTACCTGACCCGTCAGGCCTATGTCGCCGCCGCCAACCGTGGCCGTTACGTGGTGGAAAACTTCCAGGAGACGCCATCGGTCGGCGACGGCCTGGCTGTCATGGTCGAGTCCTATCAGCGTCTGCACCTTGACGACCTCGCGGCCACCAGCCTCGAAGTGCTGAAGACCAACTACCCGAATCACCCTCAACTGGTGGACGGCAAGTTCAACCCGCGTCAGGCCGAAGCCGATAACCGCTCATGGCTGTCGAAAGCGACCCTTGGCCTGATCGACGGCAGCGCGCCGCTGCCACCGGGCCAGACCCGTGCCGATCAGGACATCAAGAAGCAGTATCAGGACGCCAAGGACTCCATCCCGAAAGAGCTGTTGCCGGAAAATCAGGCAGAGCTGGACGAGCAGGCGGAAAAAGACGCCGAAGCGAAAGGCACCAAAAGCCGTTCGTGGTTCAGCTACATGACCCTGGGTCTGTTCGACTGACTGATAGTAGCTAGCTCAGAAAAGAGGCCTGCGGGCCTCTTTTTTTATGCATCACATTTATAAGGCACAGCCACTGTGCGCCCGCCTGCCGCTTGGCTACACTGCGCCATCGTCAATCACTAAGCTGGTAGTCATGGTTCGCTTACTCATGTGGGTCGCGTTGATCGCGGCGGTGATCTGGTTCGTCAAGCGCCTGATCAATCCCCCCAAGCCCAAGCCACGCGCAGAGCCGCCCGAAATCGCTGCTACCCCGATGGTGCGTTGCGCACACTGCGGCGTTCACCTGCCTCAGGATCGCGCGTTGAGCCAGGAAAAACAGTGGTATTGCAGCGAGGCACACCGACTGGAAGGCCCTGCGGCACGTGACCGCTGAGACGCCTTCGCTTACCAGCCCGCAGGCGCAACGGATTCTGCGGCTGTATCACCTTTATCGACTGACCATTGGCGTCGTGCTGGTTCTGTTGATCTCCAGCAGCCTGGAAACCGAGTTGCTGCAACTGGCCAATCCGAATCTGTTCCGTTCGGGCTGCTGGCTGTACCTGGTGTTCAACATTCTGGTGGTGGTGCTGCTGGAGCGCCCCAGCCGCCAGGCGCAGCTGTTTGGCTTGGCGATGACCGACGCAATCATGCTTTCCGGGCTGTTTTATGCGGCGGGCGGGCCGTCGAGCGGCATCGGCAACCTGTTGATCGCATCCGTGGCGATCAGCAACGTGCTGCTGCGAGGCCGCATCGGCCTGTTGATCGCTGCTGTTTCTGCCATTGGCATCATCTACCTGACGTTCTACATCAGCTTCGGCACACCTTCGGTGTCCAACGACTACGTGCAGGCCGGTTCTCTGGGTGCGCTGTGCTTCGCCGCCGCGCTGTTGGTGCAGGCACTGACTGCGCGCCTGCAAGTCAGCGAGGGGCTGGCCGAGCAACGGGCAGCGGATGTCGACAGCCTTGAAGAGCTCAATGCGCTGATCCTGCAGCGCATGCGCACCGGCATTGTGGTGCTGGATGCGCGCCGCCAGGTGGTGCTGGCCAATCAGGGGGCCTTGACCCTGCTCGGCCATGAACGATTGGTCGGTCAGGTCATCGACGCTTACTCGCCGCAGTTGGTCGAGCGCCTGCGCCAGTGGCTGATCAACCCGATCATGGTGCCGCGCAGCATCACCACCTCATCTATCGGGCCTGTGCTGCAACCCAGCTTTGCCGCGCTCAATCGGGGCGACCAGCGTCAAACGCTGATCTTCCTTGAAGATCTGTC
This sequence comes from Pseudomonas sp. CFBP2511, assembly GCF_030209255.1. NCBI lineage: Bacteria > Pseudomonadati > Pseudomonadota > Gammaproteobacteria > Pseudomonadales > Pseudomonadaceae > Pseudomonas > Pseudomonas sp. CFBP2511. The sequence goes on from NZ_JARVSI010000022.1 coordinate 219,386, forward strand.
GCAGATTGCCCATCAGGCGCAGCAGCTCAAACTTGCTGCGCTGGGCCGCCTGACCGCAGGCATCGCCCACGAAATACGCAACCCGTTGGGTGCGGTCAGCCATGCTGCGCAGTTACTCAACGAGTCGGAAGACCTCAGCGCGCCGGATCGCCGTCTGGGGCAGATCATTCATGATCAGTCGCAGCGCATTGATCGGGTGATTGAAAACGTCCTGCAATTGTCTCGCCGACGCGAAGCACAACCCGAACTGCTCGACCTGAAAGTCTGGCTGGAAAATTTTGTCAGCGACTTTCGTAGCTCGGCCGCTGCGGATCAGTCGATTCATGTGCAAATAAGCCCAGGCATGCTGACCACTCGCATGGACGCCGGGCAACTGACCCAGATCATCACCAACCTGGTGCAGAACGGCCTACGCTACAGCCGCCGCAATCACCCGTCGGCGCAGGTCTGGCTGAACCTGCACCATGACCGGGAAAGCGATTTACCCATCCTGGAAGTGCTGGACGACGGGCCGGGTGTCAGCGAACAACACCTGAGCAAGATTTTCGAACCGTTTTTCACCACGGAAAGCAAAGGCACCGGCCTGGGTCTATACCTTTCCCGTGAATTGTGCGAAAGCAATCAGGCGCATCTGGAATATATCCCCCGACCACACGACGGTGGCAGCTGTTTGCGCATCACCTTCGCCCACCCGTTCAAAACGAGCTGAGCATGAGCCAACGGCAAAAGATCCTGATAGTCGATGATGAGCCGGATATTCGCGAACTCCTGGAGATCACCCTCGGGCGCATGAAGCTCGACACGCGCAGCGCCCGCAACGTTGCCGAGGCCCATGACTGGCTGGCCCGCGAGCCGTTCGATATGTGCCTGACCGACATGCGCCTGCCCGATGGCAACGGCCTGGAACTGGTGCAGCACATCCAGCACGGCTACCCCCATGTGCCAGTGGCGATGATCACCGCCCACGGCAACCTGGACACGGCGATTCATGCGTTAAAAGCCGGGGCCTTCGATTTCGTGACCAAACCGGTGGACCTCAACCGGCTCCGCGAACTGGTCAATAGTGCTCTGAGCCTGCCCTCCGCCACTCAACCGGTGCACAGCATCGACAGCCGTCTGCTGGGTGATTCGCCGCCGATGCGCACCCTGCGCAACCAGATCGGCAAGCTGGCGCGCAGCCAGGCACCCATCTACATCAGCGGCGAATCGGGCAGTGGCAAAGAGCTGGTAGCCCGGCTGATTCACGAGCAAGGGCCGCGCATCGACAAACCGTTCGTGCCGGTCAACTGCGGGGCTATCCCTTCCGAATTGATGGAGAGCGAATTCTTCGGCCATCGCAAAGGCAGCTTCAGCGGTGCCCACGAAGACAAGCCAGGGTTGTTTCAGGCGGCGCACAACGGCACGCTGTTTCTTGATGAGGTCGCTGATCTGCCGCTGGCCATGCAGGTAAAACTGCTGCGCGCGATCCAGGAAAAGTCCATCCGCAGCGTCGGCGGTCAGCAGGAGCAGGTCGTTGACGTGCGCATTCTATGCGCCACCCACAAGGACCTGAATATCGAAGTCGCTGCAGGTCGTTTCCGTCAGGACCTGTATTACCGACTGAACGTGATCGAACTGCGCGTACCTTCACTGCGCGAGCGGCGTGAGGATATCGATCAGTTGGCAGCCAGTGTTTTGCGACGACTTGCCGGCAACGGCGCTCAGCCCGTCGCGCGCCTGCATGCGCATGCACTGGAAACGCTAAAAAGTTATCGATTCCCCGGGAACGTGCGCGAACTGGAAAACATGCTGGAACGCGCTTACACCCTCTGTGAAAACGATGAGATCCACGCCAGCGACCTGCGTCTGGCAGAGTCCGCCAGCCCCCAGGCACAACAGGGTGCGAACCTGGCTGATATCGATAACCTGGAAGACTACCTGGAAAGCATCGAACGCACACTCATCCTCCAGGCGCTGGAAGAAACCCGCTGGAACCGCACCGCAGCGGCCGAGCGGCTCAGTTTGTCATTCAGATCGTTGCGTTACCGGTTGAAGAAGCTGGGGCTGGATTGACGCCACTGGTGACTATCGTGCGACGCTCCGCGTCGGCATGCCGTTCTGGACGCTCTGCGTCCGGTCCTGAATACGCGGCGCGGCACAGATTTGTGACGCAGAGCGTCACCCAAGGCATTCCTAGGCTGGAGCGTGAGGAACAATAGGTGTCTGGGCTGGAGCGCACAGAACGACAACCTCACTATCGTGCGACGCTCCGCGTCGCATGCCGTTCTGGACGCTCTGCGTCCGGTCCTGAATACGCGGCACGGCGCAGATTTGTGACGCAGAGCGTCACCCAAGGCATTCCTAGGCTGGAGCGTGAGGAA